>DAISYI010000027.1:13148-18625 GCA_036825385.1 Lachnospiraceae bacterium
ACACTTCTAGATTTTATGCTTGTTTGATGGTAATATGTGTACGTATGTTAACGAATAATTTAGTGTCTTAAGATGACGCTATTATAAGGTTTAATTGGGAGAAAACATGAAGAAGAAAGTTATCATCGTGCTCAGCAGTATTCTTGTATTGGGACTTGTAGGTGTAGGCGTATATTTTAGTCCACTAAATCCTAGCACGAAGCGTACTGATACTGAGATAACTGCTAGAGCTCAGGGTTCAAAGGCCTCGTCTAAAACTAAAAGCAAATCTAGCGAGTCATCTTTAAAAATAAAGGACGCCGTAGACATGATGTTAAAAAATTCTTCAAAGTATAAGGCTGATGCAGAGAAGGCCGCGAAAGAAGCTGAAGCCAAGGAGAAAGCTAAGCAGGCGCAGAAAGCTGCCAAAGAGAAGAAGGCCGCTGAGAAGGTTTGGACTATCGTTCTCGATCCAGGGCACGGTGGTTTCGGTGGAACTCATCCTGGTTGTCAGTACAATGGACTTACTGAGAAGAATCTCACTCTTCAGGTAGCTCTCGCTATCAAAGCTAATCTCGAGCAGTACGACAATATTCGCGTAATCCTCACTCGTGACAATGACTATGATATTTCACTTGCTGACAGGGCGAAACTAGCGAAGAAGAACAAAGCCGACTTCCTCTTCTCTATTCACTTCAATGCAAGTGGATCACATATGCCTTTTGGTTCTGAGCAGTGGATTCCAATGGGAGCAACTCAGAAGGAGAGCTATGCTATGGCTTCGAATGTAAGGGAAGCTTGGAGCGGGCTCGGGCTCTTCCAGAAAGGCATAAAGACTCGTCAGACTGCAAGTGGCGATAACTATTATGGTATTCTTCGTCATTCTGCATCTTATGGAATTCCTAGCATGATTGCCGAGCACTGCTATCTCGACAATACTGCTGACTCTTTTATCTGGGGTCGAGGTGATTATGCAGCTCTCCTCGGAAATGCTGATGCGAATGCGATTGCTAAGTATTTCGGTTTGAAGTCGTCGAAGACTGGTGCCGACTTCTCTGGATGTGGTCGTAATTATCCTAGTGGTGTAATCTATCCTGATACTACAGCACCTTCTGTAAGTGGAAGTGTTACAGGATATGATGAAGCTACTTCTACTGCAACTATTCATGTTACTGGCTCCGACAATGAGAGTCGCATATTATTTGCTACTTATTCGCTTGATGGTGTAAATTATCAACCTTATGTGATTTACAATAATGGCGCCGACTTCACTGTGCAGGCCGCGCACGGTGCTCATGTCTATGTCGTAGTCGCAAACGCGCACGATATGACCGAAGTCGCCGATGTGGTGATACCTTAATCTGCGCCTTCCTAGCCGCCGCGCAGGATATGAAATAGCAAGAACTCCAGCAAAGCTGGAGTTCTTTTTATTTGCCCGACTACTGGCATTCTTCGCTCTCCGGCGCCGATTTCTCACTTGAGCGCACGTTTCTGCTCCCAAGTGTGCAAAAATCACCCCTATTTTATATTGTGCAAAATCTAATTTCTCACTTACCGCCCAAACACTTGCATCAAGTGAGAAAAAACAAGCAAGTTAAGGGTTTGCTCCGCCCCTAACTTGCTTATTCTAGTTAAAATTTCACACAAGGCGAACTTTTTTGCTCCACAAGTGAGAAATTTACAAAACCGCCGAAAAATGAGGTTCAGATTTCGCACACTAGAGGAAGAATTTCAGCGCTCACGTGAGAAATCTAGAAATATGACTGATTCATATCAACATGACCATTAATTCCTGGTACGCTTCCTGAGCTTGAATACTGCCAGATATCACACTTTCCATTCCAAATATACTTACCACCAGAAAGCTTATCATTATATCTTGCAATCCAAACAGAGTACTGTGTAAGTTCATCATGATTAAGCTTATTTAACCACCAGTTCATACCAGCATATACACCAGATCTATAGCCTGATGATGCTACAGTTCTACAAAACGCATGACAAATTGCAGTTCTCTGTGCATTAGATAGTCCGCCCTGCGTACCATTGTCTTCAATATCGATATAAATTGGAAGGCTGACTCCACCACATTCCTGTGCTAATTGTATTGCCAAAGAAGCTTCTTCTACTGCTTCAGCCTCATTAGTAGCAGTCGAATAAAAATACAGCCCTACTCTTAATCCAGCAGCCTTTGCCCCCCTTACGTTTTCTTTAAAATACGGGTCAATATATAACGTATGTTTATTAATATCTATACTTCTTCCGCCACACTTAATTATAGCAAACGAAGCGACTGTTTTTACTTGATTCCAATCAATACGGCCTCTATTGTTTTGCCAATGACTTATATCAATACCTCTTCCACTCGTTAAAAGAGCACCATCTGAACCAAAGGTACACTTACTATGCTGTATAACCTCTGTTCTATTCACAAGCATATTGCCATTCTTATCGTAATAATACCTAGCTCCATTAAATTCCTGCCAGCCATAATAAATATCGCCTGTTTTTGCATATCCTACAGAGCTATAATCTCCCACAGTCAATTGAGTACTTAAAGAAGAATCTTTAAACACCTTGTGATTATTAACTTCAATCTGTTTATCCGATCCACCAACTGTTATTGGTGTAATCCTTGATACACCTTTATCCGTATGTACAATAACATTAACCGTTTTATTAGTTTTAATTCTAGTTGATGCTACAACATGAATATTTCCAGCGGCGTATGTAACACTAAGCCCTTCATCATCCGATGTGACAGAAGTAATATTACAATTCTTAGAAGATACCTTTAAATCTGCGCTAGAAATACTTGCATTATTTGATGCAAATACATTTGCAGATACTGGGGCTGTAACAAAAGCATCCTGTACAACAGTTTTGTTTTCTTCAAGTGTAGATGGAGTTGTATTCTCTGTTGCAAAAAGAAGTGGGTTAAATGACACATAATTAGTTGCAATCGCCTTCTTACCACTCAACAATGATGTTTTTACACCAAGTAAACTTAATGCAAGATTTCTTCTATGTCCACTAGAAGATGAAGCCTCAACACTGTAATCTTTTTGTCCAGATACAGTACTTTCATATCCAGTTACGTTGATTTTTTCAATCCTATCCTTTCTGGAAGATTTAACAAACTCAACCGTATCTTGTAAAAGAGCTTCCTGTGGAACAGCATGATTGCTCTTATCATCAACCTTCTTAGAAACCTTCTTCTTAATATTCTTTACAGCCTTGAACTCTACCTTCTCTTTTACCTTTACGCCTACTGCGTACTGGTCGGCGTCGAAAGATTCGAGTGGGACCATACATGCATGGTAATCGCCAGGTTCAAGCTTGTCGACGTGGATCATACCATCAGAATCCTCATCAGTGTATGTCTCGCCCTTTGCATCTGAAAGAACCTTTGCAAATTCAGCAATCTCCTTCTGCTTCTCGAGAATGAGAGCTTCCTTTACAGTTACAGGCTTCTTTGTATCAGCGCTGATATCAAGGTCTTTATCATTTGAAGAGTCTGCCTTCTTTGAATCAGACTTTGAATCAGACTTTGAATCAGACTTTGAATTGCTCTTAGAATCAGCCTTCTCTTCATACTTTGAGTCATCCTTTGAGTCAGCCTTCTTGTCAGCTTCCTTAGCCTCTTCCTTCTTCTCTTCAATTCCGAGAGACTTCTTTACGAGATCCTTTACCTTAGATATCTCATCCTCTGTTCCTGTCTTGTCTGAAACACCGAGTTCCTCGGCCTTCTTAATATAAGCCTTTGTAAGATTAATCTTTGTATCAGCCGCCTTAATCTTCTCGGCCTCATCCTTCTTCAAAAGTTTAATCTGGAACTTCGTACCTGAAATCTTCGAATCAGAACCTGTTCCCTGTGTAATATAGAGAGTCAAATCCTTTTCAATAGAATCTCCAGAAATCGCACAAGAAGCATAAGTAGGAATCTTAATTTCACCCTTCTTATTCTTCTCGATTACTTTTACCTTAACTGCTTTTGGTTTTGAAGCCTGCTTGTCTGAACCATTGAGTCTAAACGCAACAATTCCACCGATAGCGCCACCTGTAATAACGATTGCACTAGCGAGACCGACACAAACAGTCTTCTTCATTGACCAGCCTGCAAATTTCGCTGCAAGCTTCGCTTTGAATCCTTGTTTCTTCATTTGTTCATGTCCATTTCATAATCCTAGTTTGTAGCCCTGCGGATTAAACGATTTCGTTCCCTATAAAACTACATCCGTTCAATCCAAAATCCTTATCAGTTTAACACTGAAACACGCCATTTTCAAGGCATTAAAACGTCCGTTAGGTATAACGCGCGTAAGATTAGATTGTGCAAAATATATTTGACACATTAAACATATCGAGCTATATTAAAGATATTAAATCCCTAGTATATAACTATGTTTTACGCTTATGGAGGTAAACATGACAGAATATAAAGTCGGCGGCATGTCCTGTAGTGCATGCGTACGCCACGTGGAAAAAGCAGTAACATCCCTACCGGGTGTAGACGAAGTAAACGTCAGTCTGCTCACAAATGAAATGAAAGTCGAAGGCGACATCAGTCCCAAAGAAGTAATAAAGGCTGTAAAGAAAGCTGGTTACTCAGCAAAAGAAATTAAGAAAAGCACAGGAAATAATACATCCGTCCTCTCTGAAGGCGACGATTCAACCACCGACGCTGATGAACCAAATGAAACCAAAAAGCTTTTTCAGAGGTTCCTAACTTCATTAGTATTCCTTCTGATGCTAATGTACTTCTCAATGGGACACACGATGCTGGGACTTCCCATTCCGAGTGTGATTTCAAATCCAATTTCACTCGGCGTAATTGAAATGACACTGTCCCTAATCGTTTTATACATTAACAGAATCTTCTTCATACGAGGCTTCAAAAGTGTACTTCACCTGTCCACAAATATGGACACCCTCGTTGCACTTGGTTCGACCGCATCATTCCTATACAGCTTCGTATCGCTATTAATCATCGCTGATATGAGCTGGCGAGGCCATACGAATATGGCAATGAATTTTGCGCACACCCACTACTATTTTGAATCTGCAGCAATGATTCCTACGCTCATCACAATCGGAAAGACACTCGAATCATATTCAAAAGGTCGCACGACAGACGCTCTGAATGCCCTGAAAAAACTTGCACCGGACTTTGCCCACATCGAAAGAAACGGTGCAGAAATCAAAGTGCCCCTCAAAGATGTGCAAGTCAACGACATACTCATCGTTCGTCCAGGTGAGCGAATTCCTGTAGACGGAATAATTATAGAAGGTGAAACTTCCATCGACGAATCCTCACTCACCGGAGAAAGCATTCCTGTCGATGTGAAAGTCGGTTCAGAAGTCAAATCTTCTACCACTTCACTTTCAGGTTTTATAAAGGTAAAAGCAACCAAAGTAGGCGATGACACAACGCTTTCGAAAATCATCAAGCTTGTATCCGACGCCTCCGCATCAAAAGCACCTATCGCAAGAATCGC
>DAISYI010000027.1:18635-19921 GCA_036825385.1 Lachnospiraceae bacterium
GATAAGATTTCAGGAATCTTCGTTCCGACGGTAATCGTGATTTCAATCATCACATTTATCGGATGGCTTATCGCTGGCGCTCCATTTACTTCTGCTTTCTCCAGAAGTATCAGTGTCCTCGTAATCTCTTGTCCATGCGCGCTTGGACTCGCTACTCCAGTTGCAATCATGGTAGGAAACGGACTCGGAGCGAGAAACGGAATCCTCTTCAAAAACGCTACGGCACTTGAAAACACTGGCCGCGTCACAACTGTTGTTTTTGACAAAACCGGAACCATCACTCATGGTGAGCCTGAGGTTACCGATATCATCACGAACATTTCAAATACTCAGTTTATGGAAATAGCATCTTCTCTCGAAAAAAAGAGTGCTCACCCACTCGCCAAAGCTATTTCAAAATACTGTGAGACAAATTATGAACAGGCCCATGAACTCGAAGTATCCGAGTTTACAAACGTAAGTGGAAACGGCGTTTCTGGCATTATAGATGGTGTGAGATACTTCGCTGGAAAAATGGACTATATACAGAACGAGATTCACGAAGACTCAATTGCAACTGAAACACTTATGGATCAGGCTGATAAACTGAAAACTGCTGGAAAGACGGTTACATACTTCGCTACAGAATCTAAACTCTTAGGAATAATTGCTTTTTCCGATACGATAAAGAGCGACAGTGCCGACGCTATCGAAGCACTGAAAGAGCACGGCATCAAGGTCGCCATGTTGACCGGTGACAATCAGGAGACCGCTGATTCTATCGCGAAAAAATGTGGTATCGACACTGTCTTCGCAAATGTTCTTCCCGACGAGAAGGAAGCACTCATCCGCGAACTTCGAAAAACTGGTGTAGTCGCCATGGTCGGCGACGGCATCAATGATGCACCTTCTCTTACCAGCGCAGACATCGGAATTGCGATTGGCGCAGGTTCGGATATTGCAATCGATTCTGCTGACATCGTTCTCGAGAAAAACAGCCTACTCGACGTATCAAAAGCGATACAGATTAGCAAGTCTACACTAATAAATATAAAAGAAAACCTCTTCTGGGCTTTCTTCTATAACATTATTTGTATTCCTCTAGCGATTGGACTCTACCAGGTCATCTTCCATCTCAACTTCGAGATGAAGCCTATGATTGGCGCACTCGCGATGAGCCTTTCGTCTGTTACAGTTTGTTTGAATGCCCTTCGCCTCAACTTGAAGCGCATATAAAAAAAGTACCGTCATTACCAATGTCATTAAGTTAAGATGATACAAAAAGATCTTTATATCAAAATGATATA
>DAISYI010000028.1:0-2622 GCA_036825385.1 Lachnospiraceae bacterium
AATCACTCCCTCCTACTTGATTTAGAATAAGGTTTTGTTTAAAAACTTTTTGCCAGATTACAAATCAACTCAACACATCTATCTTCGCCAAGTTTTCCGCTGTCGATGGAAAGGTCGTAGTTCTGATAATGTCCCCAAGTCTGATCTGTATAGTATTTGTAATATGTTTTTCTTTGTTTATCTTTTTTGAGAATACGTTTTTCAATAGCTACATCTTTGATATCGCCGTAACGGTCGAGAACTCTTCTTTTTCTGCTTTCGATATCGGCGTGAATCAGAATGTTTATGCAAGGAATCTCTTCCTGAGTAAGGATGTAGTCTGAGCATCTTCCTACGATAACGCAAGGTCCTTTTTTCGCTTCTTCTATGATGATCTTTCTCTGCGAGAGATAGATTTCATCCTGTGGGCTCTGAAAGTACATAGTGCTGGCTGCGGAAATATTGAACCACATGTTTGCCTGCGTAGTGCTTTCACCCTGTTCTTCTATAACTTCATTACAGTATCCGGAATCCTGCGCTGCTTTGTCGATAAGCTCACCATCGAGAAATGGTATACCGAGTTTTTCAGCAACTTTCTGTGCAATCGAATGTCCGCCACTTCCGAATTCTCTGTTTATAGTAATTACTGGAATCATGATAGTCCTCCTTTTAGTCCCCTATTACTTAGTTACATTATAGCATTTGTGTTAGAATAAGTTTACTTAAAAAATGGAGGTCAGCATGAAAAGTTTTTATATAAAGATGTCGGATTCGATTTATTATGAGGATGTAGATGTGGATTGTTCCGATATCGGTGGCACAAATTGCTATTGTGATGATGTGGCGATGAAGGAAATCGAGACGCGTCTAGAATCGGTGGAAACAGATGCGATACATTTTATAGATTCTGGAAATTATCATTATCTTTCACTTGTGTTTTTGAGAAGAATCAAGGAAGAGTTTGCGCTTGTCGTATTTGATAATCACACGGATTATCAGGAGGTTGCTTTCGGTGGGCTAACTTCATGTGGCGCATGGATTCGTGAAGCGGTCGAAACAATTCCGAATTTGAAGCATGTTTTTCTCATCGGAGCGGAAAAAGCTGCAGTTGCAGAAACTGATTTTGATGAGAAGATTATTTGTATTAATAAAAAAAGTACTGACTCAGGTGTTTTTTTATATGGAGATTTTATCAATGAGTTAATTCCAGAAGAACAGGATGGAGTATCTAATTATATTGAAGGACTTATGGATGTTTATAATCTAGATGTTCCAATTTATGTTTCAATTGATAAAGACGTGTTAATTGAAGAAGAGTGTACTGCTAATTGGTCTCAGGGGGAGATGACGGTCTCTGAACTTACTGGCATTCTTAAATCAATTAGCAAAGATGGATTGCTTGGAGTAGATGTATGTGGTGCACCGGGTGATTTAGACGATACTCATGGAAATGAGTTAAATAAAATAGTTGATGAAGAAATAAAAAAGAGTATATTATATTAATCGGAAACTATATTTACTCGTGAGGGTTAGAAAACGGGGTTACTAATGTCAGATATGGAAACTATGCGTGGAAGATACTTGCGTAGATTATCACAGATTTTTCCGAATATCGCATCAGCATCGACGGAGATTATCAACTTATCATCTATTCTTAATTTACCGAAAGGAACGGAACACTTTATTACTGATATTCATGGCGAATATGAGTCTTTTCTTCATGTTTTGAAGAATGGTTCGGGTTCGGTCAGAATTAAGGTGACGGAGCTTTTCGGGAAGACGCTTTCGGAAGATGAGATCAGAGAATTATGTACGCTGATTTATTATCCTGGTGAGAAGATGGAGCTAGTGGCGAAGTCGAAGTCGAAGGATGAGATGGAGAAGTGGTATCGAATCATGTTGTATCGAATGATTACAGTGTGCAAGTATACTGCGAGCAAGTACACGAGATCGAAAGTAAGAAAGGCTATGCCGAAGGATTTCGCCTATGTGATTGACGAGCTGATTACTGAGAGAAGTGATAGTGCGAACAAGGAAGCGTACTATGAGGAGATTATAAATACTGTAATCAGGACTGGGCAGGCGGAACGCTTGATTAAGGCGCTGGCTTATTTGATTCCTAGACTTACGGTGGATTGCCTGCATATTCTGGGTGATATTTATGATAGAGGAAGTGGTGCACCGGATATCATGGATAAGTTAATGGAGCATCATAATCTGGATGTAATGTGGGGAAATCATGATATCGTTTGGATGGGGGCGTCTCTAGGACAACCTTTATGTGTGGCGAATGTGATTAGGGTTTCGGCTCGTTATAATAATCTGGATTGTATCGAGGATAATTATGGTATTAACTTGCTTCCGTTGGTGGCTTTTGCTGAGAGAGTTTATAAGGATGATCCTTGTGTTTGCTTCGGTATAAAGGGCGTAGATAATTACTATGATTCGGATGTGCTTCTGAACATGAAGGTGCACAAGGCGATTTCTGTTATTCAGTTTAAGCTTCAGGGACAGTTTGCGAAGGAGCATCCTGACTGGAGTTCGTCTGAGGACAGAGCTGTGTTTAATCGTGTCAATTTTAGGGATGGAGTTTTTTCCGAGGATGGGCATGAGTATAAGATGAGGGAGAATTTCTTCCCGACG
>DAISYI010000028.1:2653-2897 GCA_036825385.1 Lachnospiraceae bacterium
CTTCGTAAGCTTGTGGCTGGATTTGAGCGGTGCAAGAGGTTGAAGGAGGATATGAATTTTCTTTTGAGTCATGGTTCGATGTATCGCGTGGTGAACGGGAATCTGATGTACCATGGATGTATGCCGCTGAATAAGGATGGTTCTTTCAGGGAGGTTGAGCTCTGGGGGGAGAAAAATTCGGGGAAGGAACTTTATGACAAGCTTGATTATTATGTGAGAAGGGCATTTTTGGCGAGAAAGTCGG
>DAISYI010000028.1:2907-19335 GCA_036825385.1 Lachnospiraceae bacterium
GTCGGAGAACCGCGAGCGTGTGAAGGATATCTTCTGGTGGCTGTGGGCGGATCAGGATTCGCCGCTTTTCGGCAAAGAGAGGATGGCGACTTTCGAGAGATATTTCCTGGTGGATGAGATGAGCCACAAGGAGAAGAAGAATCCGTATTACTCGCTTTTAAATAATGAGCAGGTTGTCGAGCAGATTCTTCATGAGTTTGGTCTTTATGAGAATGGGCATATTATAAATGGACATGTGCCTGTGAAGCGTGAAGATGAGCCGGTTCACTGTAATGGCAAGCTTCTTATTATCGATGGAGGGTTCTCGCGAGCTTACCAGGGTGAAACTGGAATCGCAGGATATACACTTACTTATAATTCGTGGGGATTGCGATTGGTTTCGCATGAGCCGTTTACTTCGACTGCGGATGTGATTTCTAATGATGGTGATATGCAGTCGAGTGATTTTTGGATAGAGAAGTATGCTGAACAGCAGACAGTAAGGGATACTGACACTGGTAGACAGCTACAGGAGGAGATAGACGAGCTGTATGAACTGCTGGGAGCATATAGACATGGAGAGATTGTGGAGAGATAGGAGAGTTGGATTAGAAGGAAACTTAAGTAGTTGGATTAGAAGGAAACTTAAGTAGCTGGATTAGAAGGAAACCCACCCTAGAGGCTTTTTAGAAGCTTTAGGGTGGGTATTTTTGTGTTTTGAGATTATATTTTTTGATGTTAAACCCACCTTAACTTGCTTAATAACTAAGTAAGGAGGGAAGCAAGTTGGAATTGGAGCAATCCGAGTGTGAATTCTACCCACCTTAACTTGCCTAAAAGCTGAGTAGGGAGGGAAGCAAGTTGAGAGAAGAGAAGTTAGAGCAAAATGTTTTGGCTGCTTGACTTGATTAAATCATGTTCGCGAGTTAAGTCAATGGTGCTTCGCACCGCAAGGCGGCTTTGCCATTGACAGAACTCGCATCACATGAGGGAGGGTAATCAAGCAGCCAGAAAGGAATAAACCGCTTTTGTGAAAAGCTGAAAGGGTTGAAAATAAGCTTTTTCCGAGAGAAATAAACAATTTCTTAATGAGATTATTTAGTGAATGTTTAGGTTATTTATAGAGGTTTAATGAACTTTAGAGTTTGTTTTGATGAATTCTGGGGAGGGTTAGATAGAATAGGATTAGTGAGTTAGATATGGTGAACGATTTTGTAAAGAGACTAGTTGTGATTTAGAGATTTCAAAGGAGGAGGGTATGGAGTTATATGATTATGCTGCTGGTAGAATAAAAGATTTGGAGGGGTTTTTACAGCTTTTGGACCAGCGTAGAATTTGTAAGCCAGATGAGATTATTCATGTTAAGTCGAATCAGAATAAAAGAGAATTCTATTTCAGAAAGAATGGGAAGGATACTTATGTAAACAAGAAGGGCATGCCGAAGGCTATGAGGATAGCGCAGTATGAATATGATGAGAAGGCGAGAAAAGCGATAGAGGCAGAGCTTGAAGCTCTTTGTAATTTGTCGATGATGGATTCTGTGGCGAATGTATATGATGAGTTTCATCCATTGAAGCGAAGATTGATAAAGCCTTTGTGTTTGAGTGATGAGGAGTTCGTGAAACAGTGGAAGGATGAGCAATATGAGGGGCTTGGTTTTGCTGAGGAAGATGAGTCTGAGTTTTATACAGCTCGAGGTGAAAGGGTGAGATCTAAGTCTGAAATGATGATTGCTGATGCATTAGATAGAAAGGGGTTACCTTACAGGTATGAGTATCCAATTAGATTGGGGAGGGTAAAAGTTTATCCTGACTTTATGATACTTGATGTGAAGAATAGAAAAGAGTATTTGTGGGAACACCTGGGAATGCTAGATGATGCTGAATATTTAGAGTGGAATTTAAAGAAGATAAAGGAGTATATGAGGTCAGAATATTTTCTGGGTGAGAACTTAATTATTACAGGAGAAACAAGGAAGCTGCCTTTGTCTACAAAGGATGTGAATATGCTAATCGATAGGTTCTTTTTAAGGTAGAGTTAAGGTTGTGAGATTATAGTAAAGGTGGGAAGGCGCTTGAATGGTGCTGACCCACCTTTATTGTTTTTATGGGGGATTAGGGAGGGGAGGAGACTGGGAGGGGAGCGATCTAAGTTTGGCCTGAACCCACCCTAACTTGCTTATAAGCCGATTAGGGAGGGAAGCAAGTTGGAATTGGAGCGGTCTACGTTTTGCTGGAACCCACCCTAACTTGCTTATAAGCTGAGTAGGGAGGGAAGCAAGTTTAGAATGGAGCGGTCCGAGTTTGGATTTTACCCACCTTAACTTGATAGAAATCGTTACCAGGGTGGGTGAGGTGCAAAAGCAGGAAGCGAGTAAGCTAAGCAACAAGCTAACCAACAAACTCCCCTTTGATAAAACACTGCGAAAAGGGTATAGTATTAGGGATAGAATTAAGTAATAGAAGAGGAAATACTACATGGATATTGCAGCAAAAATTGCAGAGGAACTTGGAATCAAAAAGTGGCAGGCAGAGGCCGCTATAAACCTTATCGATGAAGGAAATACAATCCCTTTCATCGCACGATATAGAAAAGAAAAGACTGGGGAACTTCATGATGATGTACTTCGTACACTTGGTGAGAGACTCACATATCTTAGAAACTTAGAAGAGATGAAAGCAAAGGTTCTTTCATCTATCGAAGAACAGGGCAAACTCACACCAGAGCTTAAGAAGGCTATCGAAGAGGCGCAGACTCAGGTCGCTATCGATGACCTTTATCGCCCATACAAGAAGAAGCGTAGAACACGAGCTATGATTGCGAAGGAAAGAGGACTTGAACCTCTTGCAAACATAATCTCACTTCAGATGACTACAGAGCCGCTCGCAAAGACGGCAGAGCAGTATGTTTCAGAAGAAAAAGAAGTACCTACTGTTCTCGATGCAATAAATGGAACTCTCGATATCATCGCAGAGTCTATTTCTGATGATGCTGATTATAGAACTCACATCAGAGAACTCACAATTAAAAAAGGAAATATCGAGTCAAAAGCAAAGGATGCTGAGGCGAAATCTGTATATGAGAACTACTATGATTTCACAGAACCAGTTTCAAAAATCGCTGGATTCAGAGTACTCGCACTTAACAGAGGGGAAAAAGAGAAATTTCTCAATGTCAAGGTAATTGCACCAGAAGAAGATATCATCTCATATCTTGAGAAGAAGATAATTGTAAAAGACAACCCAAATACAACAGAGGCGCTTAAGACAGCTATCAAAGATAGTTACGACAGACTTATCGCACCTTCAATTGAACGAGAAGTAAGAAACATGCTTACAGAGAATGCAGAAGATAAGGCTATCGAAGTGTTTAAGAAAAACCTTTCAGGTCTACTTATGCAGCCACCTATCGCAGGACTTACAGTTCTCGGATGGGATCCTGCTTTTAGAACAGGATGTAAGCTCTCAGTTGTAGATCCAACAGGAAAGGTATTGGATACAGCAGTAATCTTCCCAACAGCTCCTACAAATGAGCAGAAGATTGCAGCTGCAAAAACAAAATTCCTTTCACTTATAAAGAAGCATAAGATTACCCTCGTATCATTAGGAAATGGTACGGCTTCTCGTGAATCAGAACAGCTTATATCTGAATGGATTAAAGAAGCAGATCATAAGGTATCATACCTAATAACAAATGAAGCAGGCGCTTCAGTGTACTCTGCATCTGCACTTGCTACAGAAGAATTTCCAGAGTTCGACGTAGGACAGAGAAGTGCTACTTCCATGGCACGTCGAGTACAGGATCCACTTGCTGAACTTGTAAAGATTGATCCAAAGTCACTCGGTGTAGGTCAGTACCAGCATGATATGAACCAGAAGAAGCTTAACGAAGCACTTTCAGGAATCGTAGAGTCATGTGTAAACAATGTAGGTGTAGACCTTAATACTGCTTCATTCTCACTCCTTGAGTATGTATCAGGTATCACAAAGACTACAGCGAAAAACATTGTTGCATATAGAGAAGAAAACGGAATCTTCAAGAATAGAAAGGAACTCCTTAAAGTTCCAAAGATGGGACCAAAGGCATATGAACAGTGTGCAGGTTTCCTTAGAATCAGAGATGGTGAGAACGCGCTCGATGCGACAGGAATCCATCCAGAAAGCTACGATGCGGCAGCAGTCATCCTTAAGGACCTAGGAATCACAGAGAAAGAAATCGGATCACCTATCACTATGATGCCTGACTTCAAGAACAAGCTTAAGAACGAAGGCTCGAAAGGAAATGCTGAGAAGCTTGGAATCGGCGAGCTTACTCTTAAAGACATCCTGAAAGAAATCGTAAAACCAGGTAGAGATCCTCGAGAAGAACTCCCTAAGCCAGTTCTTCGTTCAGATGTACTCTCAATGGATGACCTCACATCAGGAATGGTTCTCAAAGGAACAGTTAGAAATGTAGTAGATTTCGGAGCATTCGTAGATATCGGTGTCCATGAAGATGGACTCGTTCACGTATCAAAACTTACAAACAAGAAGTTCGTAAAGGACCCTAGCGAAGTGGTTTCTGTAGGAGATGTCGTAGAAGTAAAGGTTCTCGATGTTGACAAAGAACGCGGAAGAATTTCACTCACTATGATTCTTTAAGAATAAAGCTTTTTCGCGAAAAAGCTTAAAAATAAAAGGGAACATTTATGGTTGAAACAATTTATGGTGATAAGCTAATTGAAATGGAAGAAGTCAGAGATGAGGTAATTGCCATCATCGACTCCTTCCGTGACAAAGAGAAAGAAGCGACAGGCGAAGATCCTGTAGAGCATGTAGTGACTCGAATCAAAGATGACAAGAGTATGCGCGAAAAATGCCGCCGCAGAAACTTGCCTGAAACTGCCGACAGTGCGCTAAACATACTGACTGACGCTATCGGCGTCAGAGTAGTATGTGCATTCAGAAGCGATGTATATCTCATGCGAGACAGGATAGCGAACTGCGAGTTTTTCGAAGTGATTGAGGAGAAAGATTACATCAAACACTCGAAAGACAATGGTTATCGAAGCTATCACATGATTTTGAAGTACCGAGGATACTTCATTGAAATTCAGATTCGAACGATTTCGATGGACACTTGGGCAGCGCTTGAACACCAGATGAAATATAAGAAGAAGGTAAATGGAAATGTCGAGCTAATTAGTTCCGAGCTCAAACGATGCGCAGATGATCTCGCATCTACAGACATTTCGATGCAGACACTTAGAAATCTGATTCGTCAGATGGAAGATGAATAGGAGTTTACATGAAGATTTTACTTGCGGAAGATACAAGAGATCTAAATCAGGTAGAAACTGCAGTGCTTACAAGAGAGGGATATGAAGTCAGATCCTGCCTGAATGGTAAAGAAGCTTTCGAAGCACTCAGAGAGGAAAAATATGATATCGCTATCCTGGATATCATGATGCCGGGAAAGACTGGACTCGAAATTCTCAAGGATATGAGAGACAGAAATGATGATACACCTGTCATGATTCTCACAGCGAAAGGTGAAGTAGATGACAAGGTAAATGGCCTCGATCTCGGTGCAAATGACTACATGGTGAAGCCTTTTTCTATAAAGGAATTCCTCGCCAGAGTTCGTGCTATTGCGAGAACTATGTCTGCTGGTAAGCAGAAAAAGCTGACTTTCATTGACCTGGAGCTCGACACAGAGAACCTCTCAATCAAGTCAGAGAACTCGGTCGGACTTTCAAATAAAGAATTTGAACTTATGTATTTGCTCATTAAGAATTCAGATAGAGCACTTGCAACAAAGTATCTAATTGAGCATATCTGGGGCGATGATGAGAGTGTATCAGAGGATACTGTCTGGCTCTATATCTCATATCTAAAGAGTAAGCTGGAATGCATTTCTTCATCGGTTACAATCGATGGAGAAAAGGGCGGCTCGTTTATTCTTAAAGCATAGAATTGTTTATAAAGGCTGATTTTGTTTATAACTGGAGTTTCTTATGGGAAAAAGACAGATTGATAAACTGAGACAGAGATTCGTCTTCTCAGCGATGATCTCATTTACGATTGTAGTTCTCCTGATAGGATTTGCAATCAATGCGACTATCGTTGGGCTAAATCGTGCGCAGATTAGAAAGACGCTAGATCATATCATTGAACATGATGACACGAAGGTGGTTACGGAAAGTGAGATTTCTGAAGGCGGGGGGATTTTTCAGTACAATCCCTTTAACATTCAACTCATGAGTAATGTCACGTTCTTCAAGGTTGAGTTCTCGTCTATTACGGAAGAACCTAAACTCAAAGTGACTAATATGTATGATACGAGTGAGGCGGATATTCTCTATTCTGCGAAAGAACTAGTGAAGAATAAGTCAAATTATGGAGTTGATGGAGTTTACTGTTATGAGAAGAGGATGCTTTCTAATGGAAAGATAATTATGGCAGTAGTCAACTATATGGAGACGCTAAATAGTTGTAGAAGACTTCTGTATTTGACCGCTTTGTTTGGAATCTTTGTGTTATTTATTCTGTTCTTTTTGGTACGTCATTTCTCATATATTGCGGTAAGACCGGAGATTGAAAGTGACAGGAAACAGAAAGAGTTTATTACAAATGCTTCTCATGAACTGAAGACTCCGCTTGCGGTAATTAAAGCAGATATTGAATTCCTTGAAATGCTAAATGGCGAGAATGAATGGACTAAGGCGATTATGAATCAGACGGACAGAATGAATGGACTGATTCAGAATCTTGTAATGATTGCCCGAGGTGACGAGGCGGAAGAGGAAGCTGTCACAGATGTAAATCTTTCGAAGGTCATTAGTGAGACGATTGAGCCATTTATGGGACTCGCTGAGCGTGAGAAAAAAAAGGTCATAATGCATGTCGAGAGTAATGTAATTCTCAGATATGAGGCCAACCAGATTCGTATGCTTACATCGATTTTAGTTGACAATGCGATTAAATACTGTGATGATAATGGGAATATCGAAATTACTCTTTCACAGAAGAAGGCCGGAAGACCTGCTATGTTTACGATTTCAAACTCATATGAAGAGGGCAAAAATGTAGACTATGCGAAATTCTTTGAGAGATTCTACCGACAGGACGAATCTCATAAAATTGAGGGCAAGGGCGGATATGGTATCGGCCTTTCTGTTGCAGAATCAATCTGTAGAAAGAATGGTGGAGATATTAATGTCAGCTGGAAAGAAGGTGTAATAACCTTCACTTGTATGCTCAAGGGAGAAAGAAAGAGATTATGAAAGAAAGAGAAAGTTTTGGAAGCCGATTAGGCTTCTTACTCGTCAGTGCTGGTTGTGCGATTGGTATAGGAAACGTGTGGAGATTTCCTTATATCACCGGAAAGTATGGAGGAGCAGTTTTTGTGCTTTTCTATTTGTTCTTTCTTGTGATTCTCGGATGGCCTGTAATGACAATGGAACTTGCTGTAGGTAGAGGTTCTAAACTCTCTGCTGGTGCAGGTATGAAGAAACTTGCAGGAGAGAATGGAAAGAAGTGGGGCTGGTTTAAATACTGGGCTTATATTGGAAACTTCGTTCTTATGATGTTCTATACGACTGTCGCTGGTTGGATGCTGTCGTATGTTTATGAGATGGCTATTGGCACGTTTGAGGGTGTGTCTATGAAAGGCGCTGCAAATATTTTTGGCGAGCTCATGAATAGACCTTTTTATATGATATTCTGGATGGCGCTAGCTATCATCCTGGGATTTTTCGCAGTAGGACGTGGACTTCAGAATGGTGTAGAGAAGATTACGAAAGTGATGATGATTCTTCTCTTCCTTCTTATGACAGTTCTCGCAGTGCGCTCATTGTTCCTAAGCGGTGGTGGCGAAGGTCTTAAATTCTATCTGCTTCCAGATGTGAAGCGTGCGACAGAAAGTGGAATCTGGTCTATAGTATCAGCAGCTATGGGACAGGCATTCTTTACACTTTCTGTAGGAATCGGTTCTATCGCAATCTTCGGAAGCTATATCGGACGTGAGCATTCGCTCGCAAAGGAATCAATTACAATCATCCTTTTGGATACTTTTGTGGCAATCATGTCAGGACTCATTATCTTTCCTGCTTGTTTTGCTTATAATGTAAAGCCTGATGCTGGCCCGTCACTTATCTTCGTAACACTTCCAGAAGTGTTTGAAAGAATGCCTGGCGGAAGAGTATGGGGAACACTTTTCTTCGTATTCCTTTGCTTTGCATCTATGTCTACTGTAATCGCAGTTTTCGAGAATATTGTTTCTATGATTATGGATGACTTCGGAGTTTCCAGAACGAAGTCAGTTATCATAAATGCAATTGCGATGCTTATCCTTTCAATTCCATGTCCGCTTGGATTCAATGTGCTTTCGAAATTCCAGCCTCTTGGCGCTGGAAGCTCGATCATGGATCTTGAGGATTTCATCGTTTCAAATAACATGCTTCCACTTGGATGTATCGTGTTCATTATCTTCTGTACAACAAGCTTTGGCTGGGGAATGAAGAATTACCTGGCTGAGGTAAATGAAGGCAGTGGAATTAAGATGTCTAAGTACCTCGGATGGTATCTTAAGTTTGTTCTTCCGGTACTTGTGTTTGTGCTGGTTGTACTTGGATATATTGATGTGTTTGGGAAGTAATAGTTTATGAGATTCGCAGTCGTTGATGACAATCCACTCGATATAGAAAATGTGGTAAACAAGGTGAAAGTATGGGGAAAAAGCAAGTGTATCGACACTTCTTTTTCCGAATATGATTCTGCTGAAGCATTTCTGTTCTCGTATGAAGATGACAAAGCTTATGATGTCATTCTACTTGATATTGAAATGAAGAAGATGGATGGCGTCGAGATGGCGAAACGAATTCGTGCTGTTGATTCAGATGTAGTGATTGTATTTATCACAGGGTATTCGGACTATATTCTCGATGGATATGATGTCGGTGCGCTTAATTATCTTATGAAGCCGCTGGATTTAGAGAAGCTCAATCGAGTTTTGGATACGGCCCTGACAAAGATAGAGTCAAATAGCAAAGCGATATATCTTTCGACAGTTGATGAAACATGTAAAGTGCCATTAAATAGGATTTCGTACATCGATGTCGATAGAAACTATATCACGGTTCATGCGGATAAGTCATACCGAGTGAAGAGGACACTTGGTTCTCTGGAGGAAGAATTGGATGATAGATTTCTTCGCATCGGTCGAAGTGCTTTTATAAATATTGAGAAGGTACTTCGCGTGACGAAGACAGATGTGTTCCTAAATACGGATGAATCGGTTCCACTACCTAGGGGGGCATATGAGAAGGTGAACCGAGCAATTATCGAGATGAAGTAGTTCTTAAGACTTGTGAAAAGGGGAGATTATGAGCTTTTTCTCAAAGAAGATAGACAAGCGAATAGAGAATTACCAGAGAGAACTTATTGATACGCATTATCGAGAAGTCGACAATATGTATCGACAGATTCGTGGTTGGAGGCATGATTATAGGAATCACATTCAAGTCATGAGAGTTCTTCTCGAGAAGGGCGAAATTGAGGAACTGAAGAAGTACCTCGGAGATCTTGCGGTTGATTTGAATACGGTTGATACAGTGGTGAAGACAGGGAATGCGATGGCCGATGCCATTCTAAATTCAAAGATTTCCCTGGCACACTCGAAGGATATAAAAGTATCAGTCGAAGCGTCGATTCCGGTGAAACTTCGGATGACTGAACTGGATTTATGCTGCATTTTGGGTAATCTTTTTGATAATGCGATTGAGGCAGCAGAACAGCTACCAGTTGATGATAGGATGATTCGAATCTATATGGATATGAAGCAGACTCAGCTTTACATTCACTTTACGAATACGACAGCTACTGGGAAAAAGCATAAGGTTCACAACCTGTTTAAGTCGACGAAGGGGGAAGGACATGGCTTCGGTCTGGTTCGAATAGACAATATAGTGGAAAGATATGATGGATATCTGAGTAGAAATTCCGAAGATGGAGCATTTACTACAGAAATCCTTATTCCACAGGTGTGACAATTCGTCACCTAGATTTGATGATTCATCCCCAGATTAAATTCTGGGGATTTTTTTATGATAGTCTATTCTCGAGGAGGAAAGACGTATGGTAAAGAAAAAAGAAAGACCTAAATATAACGCTTTCCAGAATTTCATGTGGATGGTAGGTCGTAGCAAGAAAAGTAAAGTTTCGTATGTGCTATGGCTTTCTCTTTTGTGTGGGATTCTTGTTTGTGCGAATAACATTATAGGAATGCTGACGACTCCGATGATACTGGATTTGCTTGAGACGAAGAGTAGCGCTTCTAGCTTTTTCCTGGCTGTTGGAATCGTGATTGGATGTCTGATGTTGCTTTCGGGGCTTAAGACTTATCTGCGTTTTTACATGGTTATTCCGAAGATTTCTTGTAGACTGGGAATTATAGAAAGTATTACAGAGAAGTTTAGTACGACATCATTTCCAAATGTTGAGGATGAGAAGTTTTTAAAGCTTCAGAAGAATGCGTCGGCTTCGTGTAATTCGAACGACAAAGCGACAGAGGATATATGGTTTAAACTGGAAGATTTGGTGCGTTATGTACTTTCTCTCGTAGTTTTTTTGATTATACTGATGAAACTTGAGTGGTGGATTCTCGCTCTGATTATTGGAACGACTATACTCGAGCACGCAGTGAATCGTCGAATTATGCAGTGGCAGTACAAGCACAGAGATGAGGAGGCTGCGCTTCATAAGAAGATTGGCTATTTCTGGAATCAGTCGAGGGATGTAGGACTAGGGAAGGATATACGTATCTTTGGAATGAAGTCTTGGATTTCTGATATGTTTGATGATACCATTCGAGTTTATGAAGCTTTTTTAGGAAAAAGAGAAAGTATCTACATTTGGATGAATATCTTGGATTTGGTTCTTTCGTTCTGTCGTAATGGAATTGCTTATGTCTTTGTGGTGAAGCTGGTTATTGAGAATAATCTTCCGGCATCTTTGTTTATGCTTTATATTTCTACTATTGGGAATCTGACTGAGCAGATGATAGGAATCATGGATACTTGTAGCACTATGAATCGGTATAGTCTGGAAATCAATGTAATCAGAGAATACTTTGATTATAAAGAGCAGTTTAGATTTGAGGGTGGACGAGAGATTCCGAAGCCTATAGATGGTAGTTATGAAATAGAACTTAGAAATGTGTCTTATAGATACCCAACAAATGATAAGGATACTCTTCATGATATAAATCTTAAGATATTGCCGGGTGAGAAGGTAGCTATCGTAGGATTAAATGGAGCTGGAAAGACTACACTTATTCGAGTAATATCTGGTTTTTACGATCCGACAGAAGGTCAGGTTCTCCTTAATGGTATAGATATAAGAGAGTTTGATAGAAGAGAATATTATGAGTTGTTTAGTGCGGTATTCCAGGAATTCTCTGTGATTGATGCTACGATAGCTTCAAATATTACGCTTGAAGAAGAGACAAAAGATGAAGAGAAAGTTTGGGATGTGTTAAGAAAGGCGGGGCTTGAAGCAAAGGCTAAGTCTATGTCAGATGGACTTAATACAATTATCGAGAAGTCGGTATATGAAGATGGTGTGCTTCTGTCTGGAGGTGAGGAACAGAGGCTGGTTTTGGCTAGAGCGTTGTATAAGAATGCACCTATGCTTCTTCTTGATGAACCGACAGCTGCGCTTGATCCTATTGCTGAGAATGACATTTATCATAAGTATAGTTCGATGACTGATGGGAAGACGTCTGTATTTATTTCGCATAGACTTGCTTCGACGAGATTCTGTGACAGAATCCTGTTTTTAGATGGTGGCAAAATAGCAGAAGAGGGAACGCATGACTCGTTAATTCATAAGAATGGTAAATATGCCGAGCTCTTTAACGTTCAGAAGAAATACTATCAGAAGGAGGCTGTCTATGGATAAGAAGTTTTCATTTAAAGATGGTTTAAAACTGTGGTTTAGAGCGCTGGGCATTGTGAATAAAAGAATTTATGGTGCGATTTGGATTCTGACTGCAAAGGTTTTGGCGACTGCTGTTATTCCTTTTGTGAATATTTACTTTATGTCTTTATTGATAGGAGAACTGGCTGGACGAAGGAATCTTCAGTATATGTACAGAGTCATTCTTGTGATGCTTCTTTTTGACCTGGTGCTCGGATTGTTATCTGCTGCTTTGACGAGATGGGAAACAGTAAAGTATGGAATGATTTGTCGTCTTATGAATGAAAGAGTTATGGCTTCAAAGACCTTAGAGATGGAGTATTCGAGACTTGATTCTGAGAAGACGAGTGATACTATCTCTCAAATTATGCAGAATAGTAACTGGGCTGGGTATGGTTTAATAGAATCGTATAAGAACTATGAATATCTTCTTCAGTCTTTGATTGGTATAGGTTCAGTAAGTGCGCTGACATGTTCTTTCTTTACAGTTAGAGTGAGGTCTGATGGTCAATATGGATTCTTGAATAGTCCGTTTATAAATCTATTAATCATTCTAGTGATGGTTCTGGTATCGCTTGCATCTTCGAAGTGCAAAGTATATGCAGATGATATGAATTTGAGGGCAGGTGGAGAGGATATTAGACTGGGAAATCGTATATTTAATTATCTGGTTTGCAGACCACTTGGTGACAAGAGAATGAACTGCGATGTGCGTATTTATAATATGCATGAATACATGTTAAAGCGAGGAACTGGGAAGCATATGCCTTTCTCGGTAGATGGAGTTCTCGCTAACATCACAAGGCATGGATTGGGTAAGTGGTATGCAATCGGTGACATTATTTCTGTGGTCTTTACCGGATTAGTTTATGTGGTGGTTTGTTTGAAATCACTTGCTGGCGCATATGGTATAGGAGAGGTTTCTAGATATGTATCCGCTCTTTCTTTGCTTTCTGCAAATTTAGGAAGATTGTATGGAGGGGTTGGAAGTGTAAAGAGGAATGCTTTTTTCCTAAATGAAATGTTTGAATTTCTCGATAGTCCGGATGAGATGTATAGAGGTAGTCTAACTACTGAGAAACGTGCGGATGCAAATTATGAGATTGAGTTTAGGAACGTTTCGTTTAAGTATCCAGGAGCGAAGGAGTGGGCGCTGAGGAATCTTTCTGTGAAATTTAAGATTGGTTCAAAGATTGCAGTGGTAGGAGAGAATGGATCGGGTAAAACTACATTTATCAAGCTTCTCTGTAGGCTATATGATCCGACGGAGGGTGAAATACTACTAAATGGTATAGATATCAGGAAGTATAAGTATCAGGAGTATATGGATATCTTCTCGGTAGTGTTCCAAGACTTTAAGCTGTTGTCTCTTCCATTGGGGATGAATGTAAGTTGCTCGAAGGACTATGATGAGGAACGTGTGATGTCAGCTTTGGAACAGGCTGGATTTAAAGAGCGAGTTGGCAGTTTGAAGGATGGCATTGAAACATTCTTGTATAAGGATCTGTCGGAAGAAGGAGTGAATCTTTCAGGTGGTGAGGCCCAGAAGGTGGCTATTGCCAGAGCTTTGTATCAGGATTCTGCTTTTGTGATTCTGGATGAGCCGACTGCAGCACTTGATCCTGTGGCGGAGGCAGAGATTTATGAACGCTTTAGAGATATGGTTCATAACAAGACAGCTATTTATATTAGTCACAGGTTATCATCCTGTAAGTTCTGTGATGAGATTATGGTATTTGATCATGGAAAGGCTGTTCAGGCAGGAACGCATGATGTGCTTGTGAATGAGGATGGTAAATATAAGGAATTGTGGGAAGCACAGGCGGGATACTATGCGTAAGCGAAGAATCTAAGAATGCTCTTCAAGTGACTTTAAGGGCTGTGCCTGGAATCATCTTGTTGGTATAAAGGAAGTTATGATAGGGGAGTAGTGGACTTTGGCTTAAAGAAGCGATTGTCCACTATTTTTTTTAGAGATTCATGAGTGTTGGAGTGGCTGGAGCAGTGGGAATTTGGAAGGAAAGGTGAAATTCCACTACTTTTTGACTTGATTTAAGTGAGTTGAGAGGAGGTGTGTAGTGGGAATTTGGAAGGAAAGCTTAAATCCCACTACTTTTTAACATGACTGAAGCAAGTTGGATAAGGGAATGTAGTGGGAAAATGAGTGGAAATGCGATTGTCCACTATTTTGAAGATAATAAAGTAGGCTACGAGCTCAGCATGTGATTTCACTACGAGTGCTTATTCATGTAAAAACGTTACGAGCGTCATTCATAGAATGTAACGTTAGGCTACGAGCTCAGCATTCATAGATTTCTCACTGCGTTCGAAATCTATTTCATACGTGCTGTCGCACAATACAAAAAATAAGAGCCAGGCTCTCGCATAAATGCGAGACCGGCTCTATATTTTTTGTACTCTGCTCGTAGCTTAACGTTACATGGCAGTATATCCACCATCTACTGGGAGGTTGACTCCTGTTACGTAGGATGATGCTTTTGATGCGAGGAAGATTACTGCTGTATCGAGCTCGCCTTCGTTTCCGTATCTTTCTTCTGGAATCATTGTCTTAGCGTTTGCCTGGAAGAAGTCAGAATCAAGAGTTTCTTTTGTAAGTGGTGTGTAGAAGTAACCTGGGCAGATTGAGTTTACTGTAATGCCCTTGCTTCCCCATTCAGCAGCGAGTGCACGTGTGAGGTTTACTACACCACCTTTTGCAGCGTGGTATGGTGCGGAACCAGCAATCTTGTTACCGACAAGTCCATACATAGAAGCTATATTAATAACTCTGCCGTATTTAGCAGGAATCATAGCCTGTTTAGCGACAGCTCTTGCTACTCTGAATGAACCGAAGAGGTCAACATTCATTTCTCCATCGAACTGCTCGTCAGTGATGTCTTCTGCAGGAGCAACAGCGCCTGTTCCGGCATTGTTTACAAGAATGTCGATGCGTCCGAAGTGATCGATAACCTCTTTAACTGCTGCATTAACCTGTTCTGTGCTTGTGATATCACACTGAACAGCGAGAGTTTCTACACCAAATGTGTCATGAATCTCCTGAGCTACAGCTTCGATTTTCTCTTTACGTCTTGCAAGTGCAACAATGTTTGCCCCCTGATTAGCAAGTGCCTTTGCCATCTGAACCCCAAGGCCTGTTGAACAACCTGTTACAAGAGCTACCTGTCCCTTCAAGTCAAAATAGTTTGCCATTTCATTTCCTCCTTCTCGAGTAAAATTATTAATAAACACCTAAATACAAAAAATTACAAACTGTATTCCCTAAGATTGATTATAGTAATTTCTGGATTTTACTTCAATAGACCTTATGATATAATTTCAAAGAAATTAGATTAAGGAAAATAGGGTTATGAAAAAGACATTTACTGCAAATACTTTAAAAATTATCGCCATTTTAACAATGTTTATTGATCATATTGGAGCTGCTGTTATAGAGCGGATAATAAACTCTGATGTGTTTTTTTCGGATGAAGTATCAGACGTGCTTGTGCTTATCGATAACGGTCTACGTGGAGTAGGAAGATTGGCATTCCCTTTGTTTGTATTTATGATAGTAGAGGGGTATACACATACTTCTAATCTGAAAAAGTACCTGTTTAGACTTGGTATATTCGCGTTAATATCTGAGATTCCTTTTGATTTGGCTTTTAATAATAGCTTGGTCGATTTTAGTGCACAAAATGTATTTTTTACATTGGCCATAGGTCTTATGGTGATTGCAGCTAGCGATTACATAAGTCAGAAATTCGTTATTGTAGAACCTGTAGAGAACGCAGGTGGTCTGCAGACTAAATTTAATGTTCTGAATATGATTCTATATGTAGGACTTTCACTTGCTGTAGTTCTTTTGGGAATGTTTTTGTCAACAGTACTTCATTCGGACTATATCTTCGCAGGAGTCGGTGCTATTTTTATCATGTATAAGCTTCAGGGGTATGGCAAGGAAGTGGCTTTTGCTGTCGCAGTTATATTTTTAGGCGTTGTGATAGGATTCGATGAACTATATGCACTCGTAGATGTTTTCTTTATAGCTATGTATAATGGGAAAAAAGGTAAACAGCATAAATACTTCTTCTACATTTTTTACCCAGCGCACCTACTCTTGCTGTCAGCTGTTGCTACTTTGATTATACATTTTGCTTGATAACTAAAAATAAATATTTTGCAAAATATAATCTTGCACTATTGAAATTTTAATATTTCTTTGCTATACTTCACGTAATGAAATGAAAGCACATAGTGCTATTACATTAGGACAAAGTTAATGGAGGTATTATTATGGCAGTAATTAATCTTACTACGGATACATTTGAAGCAGAAGTTCTTAATTCAGATAAGCCTGTTCTTATTGATTTCTGGGCTGAGTGGTGTGGACCATGTAAGATGCAGGGACCTATTTTCGATGAAGCATCTGATGAAATTAATGATGTAAAGTTTTGTAAAGTAAATGTAGATCAGAACTCAGAACTTGCTC
>DAISYI010000028.1:19380-19596 GCA_036825385.1 Lachnospiraceae bacterium
GAAGAAGCAGGAAGTAGGAGTCCACGATATCGATGGAATCTACGATATGCTTGGTAAATAATTAGAAAGCATTAAAGGGAAAGAAACAAATTGTTTCTTTCCCTTTTTATATCATAAGTCCACTATAAAGTACTGAAAAGATTGTTTTTGCGCGGAATACTCTATTTTTTTAATGGATTTTGAAAGAAACATTGTATAAAATAATTATAAAATGGC
>DAISYI010000029.1:0-255 GCA_036825385.1 Lachnospiraceae bacterium
GCATGGTAAAAGATTATTCGTATGAATTTATTCAGGAGGTATAGTATGGCAATAGAAGTAAAAGGACTCTCTCTTGAAATAGATAAAACAGAGATTTTAAAGGATATAAATCTTAGACTGGAACCAGGAAAAATATATGGAGTTATAGGGCGAAATGGTTCTGGCAAAACAATGCTAATGAAGTGCTTGTGTGGTTATGTATTACCTTCGAAGGGTGAAGTAGTATATAACGGACAGAGGATAGGAAAGGATATT
>DAISYI010000029.1:265-3339 GCA_036825385.1 Lachnospiraceae bacterium
AGAATCTATCGGAATAATAATTGAGAATCCTGGCTTTGTGCCAGTATACTCTGGTTATAGAAACTTGAAGCTTTTAGCTTCGATTAATAAAAGAATTGAAACACACGTAATCAAAGAGACTATGAAAAAGCTTGATCTTGATCCAGACATGAAGAAACCCGTAAAAAAATATAGCTTGGGAATGAGACAGCGACTTGGAATAGTTCAGGCAATTATGGAGAACCCAAAGGTTCTTATATTAGATGAACCTTTTAATGGACTTGATGTCGACGGAGTAGAACAGGTAAGAAAAATATTAAAAGACATGCGCTCAGAAGATAGAATAATATTCCTATCCTCACATATTCGAGAGGATATAGAGATTCTTTGTGACGAGGTTTTCTCAATGGAAAAAGGAAAACTTGTATCGTTAACTAGTCAAGAATCTTTGAGTAAAGATAGTGATCTGTCCACTTGCCAAGTAGTTTGACATTCTGACGAAGTAATCCCTCGCGTTCAAAGCCTACAGATTCAAGCAGAGCGATAGAAGCCTCGTTTGAAGGCTGAACGGTGGCTTCGATTCGATGAAGATTCATTTCTTTCTCTGCGTATTCTAAGCCGAAGAGAATGGCTTCTTTGCAGTAGCCTTTTCTTCGGTATTTTTTGTCCATTTTATATCCGAGAGATGCACATTTAAATGATCCCTGACGTACATTCATAAGGGAAAAAGTTCCTATTATCTTATGGGGACTTCTCTTGGTAAATATCCAGAATCGCATCATTCGATTCTCACTAATTAAGCGAGATTCTACACGAAGATTCCGCTGCTGTATGCCAAAAGTGTAAAAATCTGACGAGTCTATTGGCTCTGTAGCTTCGAAACTGTCAGTATTATCTTTATAGAATTTGAGAACATCTTTTGCAAAAGCAGCATCAGATGATCTAAGTATCAGTCGCTCTGTTTCGAATTCCATTTTTGTTCCCTCTTTAACTCCCTTAAATGTTTAAAAAATGTAGTAAGTAGTTCTGAGCATTGTTCTTCAAGAACACCTCTTGTAATATCACATTGATGGTTAAATTCACTCATGTCTAGAAGATTTATGATGGATCCAGCACAACCGGCTTTGGGATTCATAGCGCCTATTACAACTCTAGGTATTCTAGACTGAACGATTGCGCCAGCACACATCTGACATGGCTCAAGAGTAACATAAAGAGTGCATTCTTCAAGTCTCCAGTCCTGTTCTTTCTTGTTTGCTTTCTTAATAGCAATTAGCTCTGCATGTGAAAGACAGGAGCCTGCAGTGTTTCTTTTGTTATGTCCACGAGCAATAATCTTGCCGTCTTTTACAAGGACACAACCTATTGGAACTTCGTCTAATGCGTAAGCTTTATCCGCTTCTTTAAGCGCTGCGCGCATGAATTTCTCGTCTTTTTTTTGTATAATATCATCAGTTGATGTAGTTGCTTTTTTCGACATATATAACCTTTCGTGTTTCGGTATAGTTATAATTAAATTATAGAAGTATTCTAACATACTTTTATAGGTGGAAAAAGGCTGATGAATAGGTATATAATGTAAGGCAGAGATTAGAATTATTTAATATATTTGATATACCTATTTTTTAATAGATATGGAGGTAAAGTTTGAGAATAAATATTTATTATGGTGGACGAGGCGTTTTAGATGATCCAACTCTTTATGTTTTGAAAGAGATTGAGAGGGTATTACGCGAACTCCGAGTAGATGTTCAGAGATTTAATATTTACGAATATAAGAATGAAGTATCTACTTTACCTCAGACTATAAAGGAAGTAGATGGAATTATCTTGGCGACAACTGTAGAGTGGCTTGGTATCGGAGGACATATTAATGAATTTCTCAATGCTTGCTGGCTCTATGGAAATAAGGAAGAGCTTTCACGAATCTATATGATGCCTGTAGTTATGTCTACGACTTACGGTGAGCGAGAAGGAATGCTTACTTTGGAGAATGCGTGGGAGATACTTGGTGGAATCCCATGTAGTGGACTTTGCGGATATGTTTCTGACAAAACTGAATTCCAGGAAAGCAAGGAATATGCCCGAATTATAGAGAAAAAGGCTGAGGATATGTATCGTACTATTTCTCAGAGAACAAAGGGGCTTCCTACATCGAACTATGCTGTAAAGCAGACTGTTCTTCATGCTGAACAGATGGATCTCACTCCACAGGAAAGAGAGCAGCTTTCACAGTATGCTTCAGATGATAATTACGTAAAGCAGCAGAAGGTTGATATCAAAGAGCTAAGCTCTATGTATAGAGAGCTCATGGGAAAGAACTCAGAAGAGCAGCTTGGATTTGTAGAGAAGATTAAATCAAAGTATTCTCCAGTAGAGGATTTCTCGGCATCATTCCTTTTTGCGATTGATGGAGAGACAAAACCTCTTTATGTTAGTGTAAATCCAGGCGGTATTGAAGCTGAATATGAGGCACATGATGATGTAGATGTATACGCAAAGCTTTCTACAAAGGTTCTTATGGATATCACAGAAGGACGAGAGACTTTCCAGAGAGCGTTTGGTGTCGGAGATATGACAGCAAAAGGTAATCTTAGAATACTAAGAATGCTTGATACAATTTTTGAATTTATTGACTAGTAGGAGGACATGATGAAAGACGACAATTGTATTTTTTGTAAACTCGCAAATGGAGATATTCCAACAAATTCTTTTTTTGAGGACGAGGATTTTAAAGTGATTCTTGATGCAGAACCTGTATCAACAGGTCATGCTCTTATTATTCCAAAGAATCATTATAGAAATCTTTTTGAGCTAGGAGACAGAGAAGCAGCAAGAATTATGCCTGTCGCAAAGATGGTTGCAACTAAGATGAGAAATGTTTTGGGATGCGATGGATTTAATATTCTTCAGAATAATGAAGAAGTAGCAGGACAGTCAGTGTTCCATTATCATATGCATCTCATTCCTAGATATAAGGATGCACCAAATAATGATACACTTCTTCAGTTTAGCCATATAGAGACAAGTTCCGAGGAAATCAAAGAAGTAAATGACAGATTAAACGAAATACTGGAAAAATATAGAATTGAACC
>DAISYI010000029.1:3349-17693 GCA_036825385.1 Lachnospiraceae bacterium
AATGGTTTTATTTCTGAATTTAAAGAATTTATTCTTCGTGGAAATGTAATGGATCTCGCTGTTGGTGTTATTATCGGCGGTGCTTTCACAGCAATTGTTACATCGCTTAATGCGGATATCATTACACCTATTATTGGAATTTTTGGTGGGACTGATTTTTCGTACCTTAAAGTAACACTTGGTTCTGGAGCAAATGCACCAGTTCTTACATATGGAAATTTTATAACAGCAGTTATTAATTTCCTTATCACATCATTTATCATTTTCTGTTTGATTAAGGCAATTAACAAAGCTGTAGATCGTGCAACATCCCTTAGAAAGAAGGAAGAGGAAGAAATCCTTCCTACAGAGAAGGAATGTCCATATTGTTTTTCAAAAATCAATGTTAAGGCTACTCGTTGCCCACATTGCACATCTGAATTGAAATAATGAAACTCCCCTAGATTTCTAGGGGATTTTTGTAATTATAGGGGGAGAATATGATAATTAGAAATGCAGGTGGCTTATTTAAATGTGATCGAGAAAGAAAAGGGTTAACTCAGGAAGAATTTTCGGAAGATGTATGCTCTAGGGTTATGTTTTGTCAGATTGAAAATGGCAAAAAGATGGTAACCTCAAACATGTTTGAAAAGCTATGTAAGAAAGCTGGTATAGAAGAAACGCAGAGAACAATCTTTCAATCGTTTAATGAGTATAGTATAGCGGACGAGTTAAGTCATGTACGTTTATATCTTTCGGTAGGAAACTACAACGAAGCGTATAATAGACTTTTGCTATGTAATACAATTTGTGATGAAAAGAAAGAATTAAAAGTTGAGTATTTGATGCTCACTTTTGGAATAATTGCGGGTATAACTGGAAATGCTTTATTAGGGGTAAAGTATGTTGAATTAAGTTATGAAATATTAGAGTTAAATACCAGTCGAAACTTTATATTTTATAATACATTAGAATATGAAGTTTTAGCTTATCATACTTTGTATCTATATAATGGAGACAAAATAGAAAAACTAGATGAAATAACCACTGCAGTGGATTTATCACCATTAACTGATAAAGAGAAAAACTATTTAAAGATGACGATATATGCAAGCATATCGCTGATATATAGAAATGCTGGAGAGAAAGAGAATGCTCGTAGGTATGGTGTGTTTTCGCATGAATATGCGATTAAGTCAGGTTGTTATTTTTATATGTTAGATGTATATGGAACAGCATATCCTGGGGATGATTTTAATTGGAGTATTCGGGATTTATACAGTGTATTTGGTAATCATTCAGAGCAGAATGAATTTGATCTTAATAAGTTAGAGCATTTAGCGCTGAAAGCTTGTAAGGCAAAGAGATCAAAAAAAGAAATTGAATCAATGGATTTATCTGATGTTATAAAGTACTTAGTAAAGAAAAAGAAATATCTGAATAAAGAAATGTTATATCGTGGGGTATGTACCGAGGAAGAATTTCTGGATTATATAAACAAAAAGAAAAGTATGCCACCACTTTTATGTCAGCTTTTTCTTGAGAGAGCAGGTACTTCATCGGATGTGTTTGTGTTTTGGGGATCGAAAAAAGAGGAAGTGTTTAACATCTTACGTACATTAGATTTTAAGAAGAACGTATTCCCTTCAAACCAGATTAACAGTATTCTATTTGAACTAGAAGATGGTCCGGATACAAAGCTTTACGAGCAAATCCTAATGATGTACCAGGCGGATTTTGAACGTGATTATGAAAAGCGCTTGAGAAGTCTTTGGAAAGCGTTTTACTTGACTATAAATGAGTCTACTAGTGAAGACTTTGAGAATTATGTCTTGTCATGGATGGAACTTATGATACTCAATGACATTGCCTATGTATTGATTAGATTAAATCGTGCATCTGAAGCTGCATCGATAATGGAAAGAGTTCTTAAATATTATAAGCGGAGTGATTTGGATATAACATTTGCTTCGTCAGTTTTTCCAAAATCTGTAATGCTTTATGTGTCAGCGCTCTATAAGTGTGAGGAGTATGCGACTCTTGTTAACACGATTGAATGTAAGCAGTATGATATCTTTCTGTATGATTTAGATTCGGCAGCTACGGTATTATCTTGTTATGGGAAAGCAAAGGATGAGCTGAGTGGAAATGGTACTTTTGCAAAAAAGGCAGCAGAAGTTATTAATAAATCGTTTCATAGAGATATGGATCCGATGTCAATGGTATTAGCTGAACTATAATAAAAATGAGCTGTGAACGTATTAATACGTTCACAGCTCGTTCTATTATGAAATTTTCTCTATAAGTTTTACTATCGTTTTGATAGAATCACTTCCATTTGATTTGGACATATTATTAATGTATTCGTTTCTATTATTATAAACCTCACGGACGGCTTTTATGAGTACTTCGCGGTTTACATTTTCTTCGTCGAGGACATATGGGAATCCCTGCTTTTCAAAAGATTTAGCGTTTAGAATCTGATCTCCACGGCTTGAATCTAATCCGAGAGGAATCAAGATGTTTGGTTTTTTCAGTGCGAGTAGTTCGCAGATAGCATTAGCACCTGCTCTGGAAACTACGATGTCAGCCATAGCGAAGAGGTCGGGAAGCTCATTTGAAATGAATTCGTACTGTCGATATCCGTCGCGTTCTTCAAGCGAACTGTCGAGATGTCCCTTACCACAAAGGTGAATTATATTAAAAAGAGGCAGCAGCTCATTCAATCCGTCACGAACAGCATCATTTATAAACTTAGAACCCTGACTTCCTCCGATGATAAGGAGTGTAGGTTTTGAATCGTCGAGCCCTGTAAACTCAAGTCCTTTCTCTTTAGAACCATGAAGGAGTTCCTGTCTGATAGGAGTTCCAGTAAGAGTAGCTTTTCCAGAAGGGAGATGTTTAAGTGTCTCAGGGAAATTGCAGCAGAAGTATGAAGCGCCTCTTGCAGCAATTCTATTTGCTAGACCTGGTGTCATGTCTGATTCATGGATGATTACAGGAATCTTAAGTGATTTAGCCGCAAGTGCGACAGGAACAGTGACAAATCCTCCTTTTGAGAAGACTACATCCGGTCTAAGTTTTCTTAAGTATCTCTTTGATTCAAAGTAACCATGGATTACTTTGAATGGATCGATGAAGTTTCGTACATCGAAATATCGGCGAAGCTTTCCAGAAGAAATACCCTTGTAAGGAATTCCTTCTTTTTCGATCATCTTTTTCTCCATGCCCTTCTTAGAACCGATGTAATAAATGTCAAAACCGGCCTCTTTTAAGGCAGGAAACATCGCTATATTTGGTGTTACATGGCCGGCTGTTCCACCGCCAGTAAGAACTATTTTCTTCATATATAAATGCCTTTCTTTCGAATCTCTACGAAATATCATAATCCGCTCACAAAAAAAGTCAAGAAGCGAGCGGTCTAAGATTAGATTTTTAATAGGTTTTTTCCTATATAATCATTGAAATAAGGCTATGAACTGAATATAATATTCAAAGTACGAAATGGGAAAAAGCAACTTAGTTTAAAATGGAGGACAAAAGATGATTAACTGGAAGAATCTCGACACACTTGGTTCTTACAAAGAACTCGTAAACGAAGAGAAGGTGGACCTCCGTGATGTGATGTCAGGTGAAAATGGAGCAGAGCGTGTAAAGAATTACTCTGTTTCAATGGCAGAAGGAATGTCATTTAACTATTCAGCAAAGGCTGTAAATGACAGTGTTATGGGTAAACTTAAAGCTCTTTCAGAGGAAGCACAGCTTCTCGAGAAATTTAGAGCTCTTTACAACGGGGAAGTTGTAAATACAGGCGAGAAGAGACTCGTTCTTCATCAGCTTACAAGAGGTCAGCTCGGTGACGATGTCGTATGCGATGGCGTAAACAAGAGAGATTTCTATGTAGAGCAGCAGAACAGAATCAAAGATTTTGCAAACAAGGTTCATGCCGGTGAACTTACAAATGCAGCTGGTGAGAAATTCACAACAGTAGTACAGATCGGTATCGGTGGTTCTGACCTCGGACCTCGTGCTATGTATCTCGCTCTTGAAAACTGGGCAAAGAAGAATGGTTGCTTTAAGATGGAAGCTAAGTTTATCAGCAACGTAGATCCAGATGACGCTTCAACTGTACTTGAGTCAATCGATGTTGCTCATTCACTTTTCATTCTTGTATCAAAGTCTGGTACAACACTTGAAACTCTTACAAATCAGTCATTCGTAATGGATGCTCTTAAGAAGCAGGGACTTGACCCAGCTAAGCATATGATTGCTGTAACATCTGAGACATCTCCTATCGCTCATAGCGATGAGTACCTCGATGCATTCTTTATGGATGATTATATCGGTGGTAGATATTCATCAACATCAGCTGTAGGTGGAGCTGTTCTTTCACTTGCATTCGGACCAGAAGTCTTCGCTGATTTCCTCGATGGAGCAGCTGAAGAAGATAAGCTTGCAACAAATGAGTTCGAGAAGAACCCTGCACTTATCGATGCGCTTATCGGCGTATATGAGAGAAACGTTCTCGGTTTCGAAAGTACAGCAGTACTTCCATATTCACAGGCACTTAGCCGTTTCCCTGCTCATCTTCAGCAGCTTGATATGGAATCAAATGGTAAGTCTGTAAATAGAGATGGTGATCCTATCAATTATGTAACAGGACCTGTAATCTTCGGTGAGCCTGGTACAAACGGACAGCATTCTTTCTATCAGCTTCTTCATCAGGGTACAAACATCATCCCTCTTCAGTTCGTAGGATTTAAGAACAGCCAGTGGGAGAACGATGTAGATATCCAGGGAAGCACAAGCCAGGAGAAACTTTGCGCAAACGTAGCTGCCCAGATTGTAGCTTTCGCTTGTGGTAAGGATGATGAGAATCCAAACAAGAGATTCGAAGGAAACCGTCCATCATCAATCATCATTGGTGATAAGCTTACACCTAAGACACTCGGTGCACTTCTTTCACACTTCGAGAACAAGGTTATGTTCCAGGGATTCGCATGGAATATCAACTCTTTCGATCAGGAAGGTGTACAGCTCGGAAAGGTACTTGCAAAGAAAGTACTCGCTCACGAGACAGATGGCGCGCTTAAGGTATACAGCGATCTTCTTAATATCTAATAAGAAGAAACACCATAGAATAAATATTTTGAACCTCGGACTTTTGTCCGGGGTTCTTTTTTGCTAGAATATCGCACAGGAGATATATTATGGCAAGTATAATAAACGCGGAAAAAATAAATAAAACCTACACTGGTAAGGTTCTCTTAGAAGACTGTGATTTTTCAATGCAGGAAGGAGAACATATCGGTATTGTTGGAATTAATGGAACTGGTAAGTCGACCTTGCTTCGTATAATTGCAGGAGAAGTGGAACCAGATTCTGGAGAAGTTATTTATAGAAACGGAATGGTAATTTCATACCTTCCTCAGACACCTATTTTTGAAGATGGTAGTACGGTTTTAAGTGCGGTAAGAAAGATGGCACTTAAAAACGAGAATACTGCTACTCTTCATGGAGAAAGCGGAGATAACTTTGATGCGAAGATCAAAGCGATGCTTTCTAGATTTGGAATCGATGAATTCGATGCAAATATCGACACGCTTTCAGGAGGACAGCGAAAAAGAGCAGCACTTGCAGCGGTACTTCTTGCGCCATCTGATTTCCTGCTTCTAGATGAGCCTACGAACCACCTCGACTACGACATGGTTGAGTGGTTAGAGACTTACTTAAAAGGATATCGAGGTAGTATTCTTATGATTACACATGACAGATATTTCCTCGATAGTGTATCGACGAGAATCGTAGAAGTAACTCACGGAAAGCTTTATTCATATGACACAGATTATGAGGGGTACCTTGAACTTAAGGCTGAGCGAATGGAAATGGAAGAGGCGACAGAGAGAACTCGTCAGAATGTCCTTCGTAAAGAAATCGCATGGATGATGCGTGGAGCGAGAGCTCGAGGAACGAAACAGAAAGCTCATATTCAAAGATATGAAGCCCTATTGGAAAAAGCAGGACCAATTTACGATTCCAAGATGGATGTTTCTACTATCGGTGCAATCGGTAGCAGAATGGGCAAATCCACTATAGAAATAGAGAACCTGACGAAGTCTTATGATGGAAGAGTATTGATTAATGATTTTTCCTATGTGTTTCAGCATCATGACAGGGTAGGATTCCTCGGTAGAAATGGCTGTGGAAAGACTACTCTTATGAAGATTCTCACGGGAAGAGAGAACTATGAAAGTGGAAGCATAAAGATAGGACAGACGATTAAAATTGGATATTATGCGCAGGAGATTTCGGACGAAGCGATAAATGATAAATCGAGCATTGAATATATGGATCCTTCTATGAAGGTGATCGATTATATCAGAAATACTGCAGAATACATTAAGACTTCTGAGGGACTTGTTTCGGCGTCGGCGATGCTTGATAAATTTCTGTTTCCACCGAGTGAGCAGTATAGTCTTATAGAGAAACTCTCGGGTGGTGAGAAGAGACGACTCAACCTCCTTCGAGTTCTCATGGAAAACCCAAATGTACTGGTTCTCGACGAGCCGACGAATGATTTGGATACGGAAACTCTCGCTATATTAGAGGACTTCTTAGATACGTTCGATGGAATTGTAATTACGGTTTCTCATGATAGATATTTCCTCGATAGAATTGTGACTAGAATGTTCGTGTTTGAACTTGATGGACATCTCACTGGATTTGAGGGAAGCTATACTTCATATATAAAGAAGAATGGTGCAATCCCAGGAAGTGTGGGAATCGATAAGGCATCGAATACGACGAATAAAGAGTCTGATTCGAAATCGACTTGGAAACATGAGAAGAAAGTAAAGTTTACATACAAAGAACAGAAAGAATGGAATGTAATTGAGGATGAAATCGCCACCCTCGAGGAAAGACTTTCTGAGATAGATGATGAGATGATGAAAAACGCTTCAAACTCTGGAAAACTTGCGGATCTTCAGAGGGAAAAAGAAGAGAAAGAAACCCTTCTAGAAGAGAAGATGGAAAGGTGGGAATACCTTTCTGAAATACATGAAGCGATGATAAACTAAAAAAGTGGAGGAAAAGGCGCTATTTTTAGCGCTTTTTTCTATGCTAAGTGGGGGATTTTTTTAAAAAATTTGACAATTGTTAATTCTTGTGATAGTATCCTTGTAACATTTTTGCAACAAATGAAACAAGTTTATAAAAAAGGTTGTTACTGAATGGATTTGAAAAGAAATTTTTTGAAAAAGGCTAAACAGGGTACTGCAATCGTACTTGCTGCAGGTTCAATCTTTGGTGCTATCGCAATCAATGAAACAAAATCTGTAAAAGCAGACGAGAAAGTAACTGCAGGCGTTTCTACTATCCTTGCGGATCATAAGAACGCTAAGGTTTCAGCATCTCTGGCAGCAAACACAGAAATTTCCGTATCAGAGAATGAAGATCAGACTACAGAAACAAATGAGTGGTCTAATCGTCTTATGACATCAGTTGAGGATTACATGAATGTTCGCGCTACTGCATCTAAGGACGCAGCAGTCGTAGGAAAGCTTAGAAAAGGCGATGTTGCTGATATCGTTTCTAAAGATGGAGATTGGTATCAGATTTCATCAGGAAATGTAAATGGCTACGTTAACAAAGAGTTCGTAGTCACAGGTGACGAAGCAAAGGCTCTTGCAGATAAGGTTTGTGAGACAGTTGCTACTTCAAAGTCATCAGGTCTTCGCGTAAGAAAGAGTGCAGATGCAAATGCAGCTGTTATCACATCTCTTTACCAGGGACAGAAGGTTTCTGTTAAGACAGAATCTTCTTCTAAAGATTGGGTTTGTGTTTCTCTTAAGTCGGGCGAAGGATATGTAAACGCATCTTATGTAGATGTGGCTCAGAACTTCGGTAAGGCTATTACTATTGCTGAAGAGCAGGCTGCACTTAAGGCAGCAGCTGAGAAGAAGGCAAAGGAAGAAGCTAAGAAGGCTGAGGCAGCAAAGGCAAAGACAACTAATGATGCAAGCTCAAACGAAAACGCATCAGGAAATAGTGCATATCAGATCAATACATCTGCAGATGCACAGACACTTATGGCTGCTATCATCCAGGCAGAAGCTGGAAACCAGCCATACGAAGGTCAGGTTGCTGTAGGTTCTGTTATCATGAACAGACTTAATAGAGGATATGGTTCATCTGTACACTCTGTTATCTTCGCAAGAGGACAGTTCTACCCTGCAACAAGTGCAAAGATTGCTAGAATCATTTCAAATGGTCCTAAGGCTTCTTGCATGCAGGCAGCAGCTGACGCACTTAACGGTGCAGACATGGTAAATGGATGCACAAGCTACAGACCTGTTCGTAGTGGCAGATCTGGTATAGTAATCGGCGGACACGTATTCTTCTAGGAATACTATGCCCACCTAAATATTTTTTGATACGAAATTTTGGTACGGAGTCTACATGTGTTAGGCTCCGTATTTGTTTTTTCCCGATTCTTAGTGTACAATCTAAACGCTTAGGGGGAAAAAGCATGGAATTACATTTTGTAGAGTCGATAGATTCGACGAATGACGAACTGAAGAGATTGGCAGAGGAGACGGAATTAGATTCTTATGTACTTTCTGCAGGTGAGCAGACTAAGGGAAGAGGAAGAAGTGGACACACTTGGAATTCACCGAAGGGTACCTCTATTTCTACGTCTGTTCTTTTGCGGCCTGAAATAGATGTGTTTCAGGCTAGTCAGGTCACGATACTTGCAGCGATAGCTGTAAGTAGAGCAATTAGAAATCTATATGAGCTAGAGACTAGAATCAAATGGCCGAATGATGTACTTATCAGAAATAGAAAAGTCTGCGGGATTCTGACAGAGATGAAACCGAAGAACAGTAGAGTGAAGTGGTTAGTTGTCGGAATTGGGGTAAACGTACATGACACGTTTTTTCCGGAGGAGATAAGAGACATGGCGACTTCGGTTGATTTAGAGATTGAAGGACGTGCTAGTCGAAAGGCACTTACCGAAGAAATCTGGAAGCAGTTTGAAGTGCTGTACCAGAAATTTCTCGAAGTGAAATCACTTCAGTTTATAATCGATGAATATAACTCGGTGCTTTGCAACAGAGACTCTGAGGTGAAGGTTATCTCGGGAGAAAAAGAGTACATAGCAAAGAGTTTAGGTATAGATGATCATGGACGACTTCTGGTCGAGCGTGATTCTAGGATAGAAAAAGTAGATTCTGGCGAAGTACATGTCAGAGGTCTATATGGATATGTTTAGGAAGAGGTAGAAATGAACGAGATGAATGATGATAGAATCGTACTTTGCGGTTCAAGCTCTTATACAAAGAAGTTTTATATTAATCCGGAGTTTGAGAATCTCCCTGAGCCAATCAAGAGAGAGCTTAAGATTATGTGCGTACTCTTTACAGAGGATGTAGGCGGTGCGCTTGAACTTCTCTTCTCTGAGGAGGGTGATGTAGAAATCAGAACTATTACAAATTCTGATGACTTCAGCTATGACGATATAGGATCAGAGTACAAGGTTCGCAAGATGAGAAAAGATAAACAGGAACTCTTCCAGTCACTCAAGCTTTACTACAGAGTAGTTAAGCTTGGTATCAGTGCTGAGCAGGCAGCCGAAGAGCTTGAAAGAGGATTTGAAGAAGACGATGAGTAATGTAATACATCCGATTCGAATTGGAAATGTAGAACTGAAGAATAATCTCGTGCTTGCTCCGATGGCTGGAGTTACGGATCTCGCATATAGACCTCTCTGTATGGAAATGGGCGCAGGAATGTCTGTTATGGAAATGGTAAGTGCGAAGGCGATTACCTATAACAATAAGAAGACTCATGAGATGCTTCGAATCGAGGAGTCAGAGCATCCTGTTTCACTTCAGATTTTTGGCTCAGAGCCGGAAGTTATGGCGGAAGCGGTTCGAAGAATTGAGGGTGAATGCCCATATGATATTCTCGATGTAAATATGGGGTGTCCAGTTCCTAAGGTCGTAAACAATGGCGAAGGTTCCGCTCTTATGAAGAATCCACGTCTAGTAGGAAAGATTATAGAAGCTCTCGTGAAGGCGACGGATAAACCTATTACGGTAAAGTTTAGAACGGGATTTGATGCAGAGCACTTGAATGCTTGTGAGATTGCTCATGTGGCAGAAGAGTCTGGAGCAGCTGCAGTTGCTGTTCATGGTAGAACCAGAGAGCAGATGTACATGGGAGAAGCTGATTGGGACATGATTCGACGTGTTAAGGAGACAGTTTCTATTCCGGTCTTTGGTAATGGAGATCTCCGTTCAGGCGCAGATGTAGTACGCATGTATGAGCAGACTAAATGTGATGGATTCATGATAGCCAGAGCAGCAAGGGGAAATCCTTGGATTTTTTCCGAAATCATTGAGTACTGTGAGACAGGTGTTCAGCCGGATAGGCCTAGTCTAGAAGAACTTAGGGATATGATGCTTCGACATGCGAGACGTATCATCGAGACTCGTGATGAGTTCGGAGGAATCCGTGAGATGCGTAAGCATGTAGCTTGGTACACAGCAGGACTTCGCAATTCTTCTTATATAAGAAGAGAAGTGAATAAGGTGGAATCGTACCAGGATTTAGAGGAGCTACTTCAGCGCGGAATTGAACACGAGATGGAGAAGTAGCTTTTTCCGTAGGGAAAAAGCCTCGGAGTCTTGACATTTTGTGTGAAACACAATTATAATGCTATGTGCTCTATTTTTAGAATAATAGGCTAAATATACAAAATTTCAATGTGGAAAGGTCGTTAAACATGGAAGCTAAGAAAAATATCATGACACGCGAAGACATGAAAAAGCTGGAGGATGAGCTTTACGATCTTAAGATTAACAAGCTTAAAGAGAACTCACAGAAGATTAAAGAAGCGCGTGAACAGGGTGACTTATCAGAGAATGCAGAATACGATGCAGCTAAAGATGAGCAGAGAGACATCGCAGCTCGTATTTCTGAAATCGAAGCAATTCTTAAAAACGCGGAACTCGTAGAAGAAGAGAGCGATAATACAACAATCGGTCTTGGCTCTACAGTAAAGATTCTTGATGTAGAAGATAACGAAGAGATGACATATCGTCTCGTAGGTTCAATCGCAGCAAACAGTGATGAGGGAACTATTTCAATTGAGTCTCCACTTGGTTCTGCTCTTCTTAAGAAGAACAAGGGTGATATCGTTGATGTAGAAGCACCTATCGGAATAATCCAGTATAAGATTCTGGATTTCAGTAGAAATAATTAATTTAAGGAGGTCCACATGTCACAGAACGGACAGAATTCAAACGGCAACGAAATAAATAAGCTTTTACAGGTTCGTTACGATAAACTTAAAGAGCTTCAGGCAGAAGGAAAGGATCCTTTCCTTACAACTAAATACGATGTTACAGTTCATACTAAAGATATCAAAGATGATCCAGAGAAATACATGGAGAAAACTGTAAGTATCGCCGGACGAATGATGTTCAAACGTGTTATGGGAAAGGCCTCATTCGCAAATATTAGAGATCTGAAGGGTGACATGCAGATTTATGTTACTCGTGATGAACTCGGTGAAGAAGAATACAAGAGATTTAAGAAGAGTGATATCGGTGATATCTATGGTGTAAAGGGATATGTATTCCGTACAAAGACTGGTGAGCTTTCTATTCATGTACAGGAGCTTACACTTCTCACTAAGTCTCTTCAGATTCTTCCAGAGAAGTTCCACGGAATTCAGGATACAGATATGAGATACCGTCAGAGATACGTAGATCTCGTAATGAATCCAGATGTAAGAGAGACTTTCATCAAGAGATCAAGAGTATTTGCTGAAATCAGAAACTTCCTTGCAACTCGTGATTTCATGGAAGTAGAAACTCCTATCCTAGTCGATAATGCGGGCGGTGCTTCAGCAAGACCTTTCGAAACACATTTCAATGCGCTTGACCAGGATATGAAACTTCGTATCTCACTTGAGCTTTACCTCAAGAGACTTATCGTAGGTGGACTCGAGAGAGTATATGAAATCGGACGAGTATTTAGAAACGAGGGTGTAGACACACGTCACAACCCAGAGTTCACACTTATGGAGCTTTACCAGGCATACACAGATTATGAAGGTATGATGGAGCTCACAGAAAGCATGTACAGATATGTAGCAGAGAAGGTAAACGGATCTGCTGTAATCACATACAACGGCACAGAAATCGATCTCAGCAAGCCTTTCAGAAGACTTTCTATGTATGACGCTGTAAAGGAATACGCTGGAGTAGACTTCGATGCAGTTGAGACAGATGAAGAGGCAAAGGCTATCGCAAGAGAGCACAACATTGAGTTCGAGGATCGTCACAAGAAGGGCGATATCGTAGCTATGTTCTTTGACGAGTATTGCGAAGACAAGATGATTCAGCCTACATTCATCACTGATCACCCAATCGAGATCAGCCCACTTACAAAGAAAAAGCCTAATGACCCTACAAAGGTAGAAAGATTCGAGCTTTTCATCAACGGATGGGAAATGTGTAATGCCTACTCAGAGCTTAATGATCCTATCGATCAGGAAGAGCGTTTCAAGGCTCAGGATGCACTTGCAGAAGCAGGTGATGACGAAGCTCAGCATACAGATCAGGACTTCCTGAACGCACTTCGCATAGGTATGCCACCAACAGGAGGTATTGGATACGGTCTCGACCGTTTCGTAATGCTCCTTACAGATTCTCCAGCTATCAGAGATGTACTTCTCTTCCCGACATTGAAACAGTTAGACAAATAAAATGCCGTAAAATCAAGGGTTTCAGAGGATGAGTTGTATGCAACTGCAACGCTTACTACAACAAATTCGTAAGTTGATATGAAGAAATATACGCTCAACTGACGGATTGCTGTAAATCATGCGAATGAAATCTAACGATATGGATTACAATTAAATATGTGAATCGTAGACGAGCCCACTTATTCTTAAGTGGGCTTGACTATTACAAAACAAACCCTCCCGGGAATGTCAAAGGTAGTGAAAACAATTAGCACTTTGACATGACCTGTGGAGGGTTATGTTATGGTCGAAAAAAACATCCATAGTGTTCGTATTATGGGACAGCGTTTAGAGTAAAATTCTAAGTATAGAGAGAAAATGCTTTTCTTCAGGAGGTAAGAACCATGTTAGTAGTATTATGTATCTTTATTTTCCCATTTGCAGTGTTGGCAGAGCTTATAAAGATGAATAATGGATATAATCGTAGAAAAAGAAAGTAGATTATTTCTTTTTGTAAGCTGCGATTATTTCTTCAAATAGATCAACTGGATCTTCTTCAAGAGCAGTAGCTAGAAGAAGCAATTTTTCTATGCTTATCCAATTTTTCCCGGATTCGATGTTGGCTAAATGACGTAAAGAAATCCAATCCTCTGATCCGAACAACTCTTGACTTCTTACTTCTATAAATTTTTCACGTGTATTGTAACGAGGACCGAGAGCTTTTCTTTTTTGAGTGAGTAGTTTTCCAACGTTTATAAGCCCGTTATCGAATGATTTTCTTTCTGACATATTGCTTCCTCATAAAAAGGCACTATGGTGCATTGATAGAATTCTGATTAGATTGTAAAATACAAATAAGCTCAAAGCAATAGCTTTCGAGAAATAAAAACTCAAATGGAGGAATTAATTATGAACAAAAATTTGAAATTTAAGGTTAACGCTTTAAGAACAATGGCTTCTCCGTACAAGAGAAGTGAGAAAGATGAATCAAGTTATGAGACCATCTATTACCTATTGGTCAATATGAGGGATCTTCCTGCGGATATCCCCCTAGATGTTAACCCTCGAGTGCCTAAAATGGCAACAAATGTAGCGAAGAGATTGATAAATGCTGTTGTGGAACCAGAAACTGATTTCTATATAAATAATCGTGGCATTGTTATTTCGGCAAAGTCGTTGTCATTTAATAGCGCTGAATCAGAGGTTACAATAGATATTGGTGATATTGATGACGAAAATGATAAATATAGTTATGGAATTTTAGATGGTGGCCATACATATACAGCGATAATGCAGAATCGAGATAAAATTCCAGAAGATATCGAAAAATATGTAAGAGTAGAAGTAATAACAAATGTTTTAAATATTACAAGATTATCCGATGCTAGAAATACATCTGTGCAGGTGTCTGATATTGCGTTATTTAACCTTGAGGATAGTTTTGAGGATGTTAGGGATGCAATAAAAAATGAATCCTATGCAGATAAAGTTGCATACAAAGATAACGAGAATAAGCCAATTAATATTTCGGAGTTGTTAAGATTGATGTATGCATTTGATATTGTAAAATATCCGGATGATGTTTTGGCACCTATCCAGAGTTATTCG
>DAISYI010000029.1:17703-19398 GCA_036825385.1 Lachnospiraceae bacterium
AAAGCACAAGTTTTTAAAAGATATAAAGATGCTTATAATACGCCTTTTTATAAATCTTTGACAAAACAGCTTCCTAAACTTGTAAAATTGTATGATTTGATTGAAAAAGAATTGCCAGAAAAATATAACGAGTATAAGAAGAACTTAGGGGTTGCTGTGCCACGCTTTGGAGCTGTAAAGGGCGTAGAAAATGTGGAAAAAGGTCTTGAAACGGAATTCTTAAATGAAACAACGAATTATTCTATTTCGAGTGGATATATTTATCCTATTTTTGGAGCGTTTCGTTCCCTGTTAAAATTCGATGAAGAAGAGGGGGAAGTTAGTTGGCTGTTTGATCCAATTGATATTTGGGATCAAATTGGTACAAGTATTGCACAGAATACGTTTGAGTCTAGTAATAACCCACAGCTTGCGGGTAAAGATAAACAATTATGGTTATCAAACTATAGAATAGTTGAAACTCAGAGTTTAAGAATGCTCTTAAACAAAACTAGATAGATGGATTTGGAGGGGTTATATGGAAAATTTAAAGGCACCAATGCCGCAAGATTTTAAACGAGATATAGATTGGATTTTGGATGCATATGATCTGGCAGGGGTTTCTCTGCCAGATGGTTTCCAAAAGGATGCAATTCAAAATGCAGTTGGAGCAAGGACCAAAGATAGTTGGAATGGATGGAAATGTCATATTAGTTATGTTCAGAATTCTTGTGGTAAGTTTTTGGTTATTGAGGATGAGGGAACCGCTGGGTTAACAGGGCCTAATATCACATCAGATGAAATTGCTACAAGGATTCGTAATAATGAAGATTTTGACCCAACATGGAGATTGGCAAGATTTTCTGCTAGAAACGTATCAGGAGGGAATCAGACTGGGGCTGGTAAATATGGAGTAGGAAAGTCCGTATATTCAGCTGCGTCTAAGAATTATGATTACTGTTTTGATTCTCTACGTGAGGATGGAACTTATGTCGCAAATCGAATTAATAATGGTGAAATATTTGTTAAGGCGTATGAAGGAAACGACGCAAAAAACTACATCTTAAATACCACAGGATTGACTGAAAAAAAGACTGTTGGAACAAGAGTAATTATAGTTAATCCTAAAGATGAAATATGTGATTCGTTAGAAAATGGAGAACTTGTTGCGTTTATTCAGGAAAACTGGTGGCGTTGTATTGAGAAAATGCCTCACGATTGCGGTATATTTGTTAATGGTTCTCGTGTAATGATGCCTGAGTTTGAGGAATATGAGAATTCGTTTGAATTGTCAACGCCTGAAAAATATGCTGATGGATATAGGGTAAAGCGATTTGGATTTTTCGTTAGTAAAAATAAAAATGATCGCTGGAAAGGTATTTCATACTATAGAATGGGTATGAAAATCGGTTCGGTTGATTTATCTGATATGCCATCGTCCATTAAGGACAGATATTGGGGGTATATTGAAGTTGATAAGGAATGGGAAGAACGCTTGTCTGAAATTGAAGATGCTGTGCATTATGGCGTTAAATCCGGTGGAAAGCATACAACAACTTATCAGAATTTGAGACTGTATGTTAGTTCAAAGGTAAATCAGCTTCTTACAGCGTGGGGATACATAAAGGATAAAGAATTTGAGGATAAAAAACTTCAAGCTGCATTAAAAGAGATAACTGAAGAATTACAGGATTTATTTGATGAAATGGGATTTGA
>DAISYI010000030.1:0-3162 GCA_036825385.1 Lachnospiraceae bacterium
CTACTGTGAATCAGAAGATACAAACTGATTCGGTAAGTAATACGTTCGTGCGTAAGAAATTAGCTGAGTATTATAAGAATAACTTGGTCAAGAAATATGGTATAGCGGACAAAGAAATCAAGACGTTACTGACTCGAGGAGAGGAAATGCCTCTGGATAAGATTCAGGGGTTGGATTCTAAAGAGGGTATATTTAACACAATTCTGGTCGACACTGATGATGATAAGCTGGATGAACTTTTGGTTGTTACTTTTAATGCAACTATTGAGGATTATGCGGACAAGAAGAGAACTAATACTTCTTTGGTTGAATATACAAATGATGAGTTTTATTATGGCCGCACAGATTTTACAGTGTGGGTATATAAGTATAACCAGGATGAAAAAAGAGTCGTAGAGCTTACAAACGGTAAGATACAGGGACCTCGTATAGGGCAGCCTGCAGGTTCGGATTATACAATTCAGTGTGCTTATAGGAAGGAACCATACGGTTTTGGAATATATTTTACTTGTTGTTATTCTTTACAGCCGTTTGAAGGAGAATATGATATAGCATGGACAAAAGCTTTTAATTTGGATTCTAGAGGAGTGCAAGAAATTGTCAAAGATCCGGTAGCTTGTAAAAAGCTTTTCTCAAACATTGATATACAACCAATCGGTGAGAGATTACAGGTAGAAGATTGGGAAGGTTTATCGTCTATAACAGATGCTTGGCGTAAAGTTATGAGCGCAATGGAAGAGAATCCAAACTATAGATGGAGTGATATAAAGGCTTCTGAATATGCTACTTCTTGTCCGTTCCTTAATCCGTTTAGTGTGGTTGATAGTTCGTATAAGGATGTTTTTACATTTAAACTAGTACGTGACAATGAGGCGCCTGGATATGGTGATCCGAGTGAGATTGAAGCTGGACAGAATGATTACATTATATTCGGTTTGGATACATATAATACTACAGATTTAGATAAGGTGAAGTAAGAGGAAATTAGACTGATGAAAAGGCAGCTCGCTGAGAAAAACGGTGAGTTGTCTTTTTTTATAATAAAATGAACCATTTGGAATGCTTAGTACGATATATTTATGTAGGGAAACAAAGGCCGAAGAGTTAACCTAAAGAAAGCTTTCGAAACTAGTTAGACTGAATCAGGTGTATAAAGGTGAAGACGAGATTAGAATACATCATTGAGAAATACAGCAAAGATTTATATTCTTTTTGCTATTATTTGACCGCAAATAAATACGAGGCAGATGATCTATATCAGGACGCTTTTGAAAAAATAATTAATAAAGGCGAACTCCCTGAAACGGATGAAGAGGCTAAACAGATGCTTTTGTCTATGTCAGTAAGTCTATGGAAAGACAAGCGACGAAAGTTCGCATGGCGAAAGCGGATATTTGAGGAAAAATACATTCCAGAAGCGACGATGGAGAGTGAATCAATAGATGAAAAATCTCCGGAAAGCACATTAATCCAGGACGAATCGAGGCGATATGTCATGGAATGTGTGAACAGCCTTCCGGACAAGATGAGAATAGTAATCCTGCTGTATTACATGGAAAACCTTAAAGTCAGTGAAATCGCAGAATTGCTTCATGTTCCGCCTGGTACTGTAAAGAGCAGATTGCATATTGCAAAGGAGAAACTAGCAGTTCTAATGAGAGCTGATAGGAGGGAGGCTTTTGATTATGAATGATATGGATTCGCTATTATTTGATACTCTTTCACCGCAGATGAAGCCTGATGATGAGATTAATCAGAGAATCATAGGCATAGGTAAGGAGAGCAAAGTAATGGCATATAAAAATGCAAAAAGACGTAAAGCTTCTGTTGTAGCTGCCTGCGCTGCAACATTGGTATTGGTTTCAGCGGGAACTTCATACGCTGCGGTTCATTATTTTTCGGCTCAGGATGTAGCCGGCAAACTGGAAGATAGTCGACTTGAGAAAGCTTTTTCCGGAAGGAATGCGGTCCAGCTAGATGAAGTGAAAGAGGCTGGCGGATACAGATTCAAGCTTCTCGGTATGGTTTCGGGAAAAAATCTGTCCGATTCAAAGTTGAAGCTATCGGATGGAACAGTTCGAGAAGACAGAACTTATGTGGTGATGGCTACGGAAAAGACGAATGGCGGGAAACTTGGAGATGAATCTTTCGTAGTATCACCTGAAATCAGCGGATTTAGCGTACAGGATGTCAATATCGGTACATTGTCCGGTGGAAGTACGAGGTTCTATTCTGATGATAGAACGGTTCTGTATGAACTGGTTGATATGGAGAATATTGAACCTTTTGCGAACCATGATATCTACCTGGCGGTAAAAAATGCCGACTTAAACGTGAAGTTTAAGCTTCCGGTAGATGCTTCTAAAGCTGATGAAGCAAAGGTTGCTAAATTGCTAAAGGGTATTCATGACGGAGCTGGCGATGAAACGGTGGTTACAGAGGCTGATAAATTCATGAAAAAGCTTACCCCTGAAAATCTGGATAAGTACGCAGAGCCTGTTGAATCTACAAAGGCTACACTCACACCAAATAGTGAAGGACAGGTTTCGTGGAAATATAAGATTAAAGGTGAAGAGGCTCAGGGCACTTCAAATGTTCGCGATTTGTTCCCAGATGGTAAAACTGGACTTTCTAAGCAGTTTAGCTATGTGGACGGTGAAAAAGGAGTGAAAGATCTGCATATTTTGACTTATGCTCTGAATAAAGATGGAAGTGTTACTTTTGAAGTATACACTCCTGTAAAATAATATTGATAGAGAGGGCTATGCATACTCGATGTTATTAAAGGTTGATATCGTATGCGGCCCTCTTTTTTTGTCGCTTTGCAATATTTGAATTCGATGATTTTTTGCCAATGTAATGGTATTAATAAACAAATTTACACTATTAAATTTAGTAGAAATAGACAATTATAAATATTCATGTATGTAATGAAAAACATTCAAATTTTAAAACTCTGTATTTTATTGAAAACAGATTTTTTGAAAGATAGAATGAATTTGTGTGTTAGTTATCATCCATTATCTCACTTATGGAACGAAACACATCGGGGGAAATATCTAATGTAGAACTCTAGAAAGGGGTCGTTATGAAGAAAAGTCACATGTTGGCGACTGGAATCATAGCAGGTGCTATTTTTATGGCAGCGCATGCTATGCCAGC
>DAISYI010000030.1:3172-6665 GCA_036825385.1 Lachnospiraceae bacterium
GAAGGCTTGTACAGAGATTTATGTCGGCAAGGACGTATCTGCTACAGGTCAGACCATTTACGGTCGTACTGAAGATGGGGATGAGAATAATCTTAAACTCTATGATGTGAAGAAGGCAGGTGCCATCAAGGCGAACTCCACATTCACAGATGCTCAGGGCTTGACGTATACATGGGGACCAAAAGACAGTTTCCGTTATACATCAATTCGTGATGACAAATTCCTCTGGAATGGCGAGTCTGAGACTTGCTATGAAGCTCAGGGAACAAACCAGTACGGTGTAACAATTTCCGCAACAGAATCTCTTTATGAAAATAAAGGTGTTTTAGCAGCAGATCCTTTTAAGGATTCAGAAGATGTCGGCAAGCAGGGTATCGGAGAGCAGTCTCTCACAACAATCGTGCTTGGACAGGCTATGACAGCTAGAGAAGGTGTAGATATCGTATTTGATGCAGTAGATAAATATGGTGCATCAGAAGCAAGTGGAATTATCATCGAAGATGCTAAGGAAGCTTGGTATATCGAAATCGTATCTGGAACACAGTATGCTGCTTACAAACTTCCTACAGACAAGTGTTTTGTAAATCCAAACGTTACAATCATGAAGAATGTAAAGACAGCAGGTGCTACTAATAGAGCAACTACTACAACTACAGACTTCGTAGTATCTTCAAAGCTTATCGAAATCGCAAAGACAGCTGGCACATACACAGATATCAATGGTAAGACAGGTGCAGAAGCTGATGGAACTACAATTGATTTGAATAAATCATATAGTAATTTACGTAATGAAGTTCGTATGAAGAATGCTCTTACATATTTAAACCCAAGTCTTGGGGTTACAGAGAAGAATGATACATTCGTATTTACATTCACACCAGCTCATAAGCTTACACTTGATGAAGTAAAGAACTTCTTCAGATTAGATGCGATTGAGCGTAATCATACTATGGAATGTACTATCTTCCAGAGATATAACAATGTTCCATTAGAACTTTCAGTAGTAGAATGGAGAGCTATGGTTGCTCCTAAGTATTCTGTATATGTTCCATTCTATCCTATGCTGATTAATGAGACACCAGAAGCATACAGAATTCTTGGAACAAAGGATACTGTTAAAGCATACAACCCAAAGAGCGCTTATTTCGCATTCCAGGGTGTAAAAGAGAAGTGCTATGCTGATCCGGCTTTCGCAAAGAAAGTAATGGAGAACTACGCAAAGATTGAAGCATACATCAATGCTCAGTTTATTGAAGATCAGAAGACACTCTTTGCAAAATATTCTACAGATAAGTCTGGAGCAAAAGCTTACGCAACTGAACTTGGAAAGAAGTATTCAGATGTAGCTATCGCTGCCGCAAATGCTCTTTATGATGGTAAGGAAGTAACAGTTCCTACTGTTGAGAAGAAGGCTCTTTATACTGTAGATGTTCCAAAGGGAAGCAATGTATCTGTTTCTGCAATCACAGAAATAACAGATGCTGTAATCACAGCAGGAGCACAGACAGTACTTGATACTCTCGCAAATGATCTCAAGAAAGCTGGCTTCGACGTACTTCCAGACACATTCAGAATCTTTGATATCCAGGCAACAGGTTCTGGTAAAGTAAAGATCGCTGTAGGCAAAGAATATGCTGGAAAGATCGCTCTCGTAGGTCACTTACATGACGGCAAGTGGACAGTTCAGCAGTGCAAGGTTGATAAGGATGGAAACATCTATCCAGAATTCAAATCATTCTCACCAGTATTTGTTGAGATGACATCTGCTGACAAGGAAGTAGCTCTTTCAGTTGAAGCTGAACCTACTCTTGCAAAGAAATCTCCAAAGACAGGTGAAACATCTACAGATGCAATCCTTGTTCTTATGATGATGGCAACAGTATGCGGTCTCGCTCTTACAAAGAAGAGAGCATAATAAATAAGTTTTGCGGAAAATGTTAATAAAAGGCTTTGGCAGTGTATGTAACGCTGCCAGAGCTTTTTTTTATATTTAGACTGCGGAAATTATTGGACTGTAAACACTTTTTGCTGTATATTCTTATAAGAAAAATGGAGGACGATATGCAGCAGGTTTTTGTTAATTCAAATCAGGTTGATAACAATATAATTGAAATCACAGGACAGGATGCGAAACACCTTTCTCGCGTTGTGAGAATCAGGGAGGGTGAGCGTATTCGTGCCACGGTTGATGGAAAAAGCTTTTTCGCAGACGTGACTGAGGTTCTTAAAGATGTGGTTCGTGCTGAAATTAAAGAGGAAGCGCATGATACTGAGGCTTCTACGAAGATATACCTGTTTCAGGGACTTCCAAAGGGAAGCAAGCTCGAGACGATTATCGAGAAGACGGTCGAACTCGGCGTGTTTGAAATCATTCCTGTTGAGATGAAGAATTGTGTCGTGAAATGGGAGGACAAGAAGAAGGAAGCGAAGGTTCGCCGCTACCAGGCGGTGGCTGAGAGTGCTGCGAAGCAGAGTAAACGAAGCCTTATTCCTCATGTTCACGATGTGATGACTTATGACGAGGCGCTTCGATATGCTCGCGAGGTTTCGGATGTGATGCTTCTCCCTTATGAAAATGAGGAGGGGATGAAGGCAACGAAAAACGCGCTTTCGAAGATTGATGCGAATACAAGTGTCAGCATCTTCATCGGACCTGAGGGTGGGTTTAGCCCGGATGAAATTGAGAAATCGAGCGATTGTGAGATTATTTCTCTCGGAAAGAGAATTCTTCGTACGGAGACAGCGGCAATCGTTTCTGTTGCGATGATTATGTTACATAATGAGTTTAGTGAAGTTTAAATAGATAAGCTTTTTCAGAAAGGTAGTTATGAAGAAGAAAGTAGTAGTAGGTATGTCTGGTGGGGTTGATTCCACTGTAACTGCGTACCTTTTGAAGGAAGAGGGTTACGACGTAATCGGCGTGACGATGGAAATGTGGCGAGACGAGCCTGAAATCTGTGAGGATGCGGAGGAGGCTCGCGAGCTTTGCAAAAAACTCGGAATTCCACACGTGATTATGTACTTCAAACCTCAGTTTGAAAAGTGCGTAGTTGAGCCTTTTATTTCAGAATACTTGAACGCGCGCACGCCGAACCCATGTGTGCTTTGCAATCGTAATATCAAGTGGCAGGCTCTTATGGAGAAGGGGCGCGAGCTTGGTGCGGATTACGTGGCGACAGGACATTATGCGAATATTGAGAAGCTACCGAATGGACGATATGCTGTGAAGAATTCGGTTTCTGCGACAAAGGACCAGACTTATGTGCTTTGCCAGTTAACTCAGGACCAGCTTGCTCACACTCTTATGCCTTGCGGAAATTATGAGAAGCCGCAGATTCGCGAAATTGCTGCGTCTCTCGGGCTTGATGTGGCGACGAAGAAGGATAGTCAGGATATCTGTTTCATCGACGATAATTATAATCTTTTCCTTGAGGAGCGCACGGGTGGAAAACTTCCGCCTGAGGGCAATTTCGTGTGGAAAGATGGCACCATT
>DAISYI010000030.1:6675-19303 GCA_036825385.1 Lachnospiraceae bacterium
CGGACGCCATAAGGGCATCACTCACTACACTATCGGTCAGCGTAAGGGCTTGAATATTTCTCTTGGCAAGCCTGCTTTTGTAATTCGTATTGACCGCGAGCGAAATGAGGTTGTTCTAGGCGATAATGAGGATCTCTTCACGAATGAGGTTCGCGCGAATAACTGGAATATGGTCTCAGAGCCAGAGCTGTCTGAAGAGAAGGAGTATGTTGGAAAGATTCGTTATGCTCACAAGGGCACGAAGTGCCACGTGCGTAAGCTTGGCGACAACGAGTACACCGTAGTTTTTGAGGAAAAAGTTCGCGCCGCTACACCGGGTCAGACTCTCGTTCTTTATGATGGAGATTATGTGGCTGCTGGTGCGGTGATAGAGTAGAAGGCTCTTGTGTGTGTGCTTGCGATACTTCAGTGATAATGATTGTTATATAAAAAAGTTCCAAACAAGTTTAGTGCTTGTTTGGAACTTTTATTTTTATATTGTTGGCTCGAGCACGAATTTAGAATCGTTCTGTTTGAGCAATTGTGCTGGCTCGAGCTAATTATGCTTTCTTCTGAGCGAACTGGAGGAGCCAGTTGTCAGGGCTGTCAATTTCGAAGAAACAAATCTTCTTTACATCGATGTCGAATCTACCGAGAATTTCAGCTGTTTCGATGTTTATGCATTCCATTTCGAAACCATTTTTTGATGTTCTGATGAAACCAGTTTCAAGGTCTTCTGCATCTTCTCTAAGGAGTGAGATTACACAGCGTTTCTGTGCTGCGATATCGAGAATAGTAGCTGCGTTTAGATCCTTGAAGTTTCCAACTGAGATAGTTGGAGTGAGAGGATTCTTTGATTTCCAGAAGTCCATGTAGGACTCGATTTTTTTCACGTATTTAGTGTCGTATGTTACAGCAGAGATGATGTCCTTTCTGAGCCAGTAGTAGCCACTCCACTCGCCCTGATTATCGTATGTTTCGAGGAGGATGGCTTTCTTCTCGTCGAGGACGCATCTTCCGACGCTGAATCCACCGAGTTCTGTTTCAAATTCTCCGATTTTATTTTTCAGTATTTTTAAACTCATGTTAATCTCCAATTTCTATTGTGAGTTGATGTACAAGTTTTTGTTTGATTGAGGTTTCAGACTAATCGCCTACATTATAGTATAAATTGAAATGTTTGTGCAGGAGTAAATGTTTTTTTATTTTTAATTTCTACTGCACTCGGAGTAGTGATACAATTCTTTATACCGGTATGGTATTAGGCAGGGATACTATACCAGTATAAATGAGAAGTTTTTTCAGAAGGGGGTATAGTTATCGAAGACTATCGTGAAAAGCTAGTGGCGCAATTAGCAGAAATTGAGAAGTTGATTGCGAAGAACGAACGAGCGCTTAGGAACAATAAGGCGAAGGAAGGGGTTCGTGTGAGGACGGCCCCTCACGGACGAGGATGGCAATATTATTTCTCTACAAGTAATGATGATAGAAAGTATGCAAAAGTTCGAGAAAGAGGAAAAGTTCGCGAGATTGTTGAGCGGGAATATGAAATTGATTTAAAGGCTCGGCTTGAGATACTGCGAGATAGTTTGCGTGCATTTTTAATGATTTATGATGTGGGGAAGATTGAGGAGGCTTACACTGGAATGTGTGAAGCGAAGAAAGCCTTAATAAAACCGATAGTTCCTACAGATGAAGATTTTGTGGCAAATTGGTATGAGGGATTTAGGGTAGAGACAAATTCATATCCAAAATCAGTTGGATTTGAAACAAAACGGGGGGAAATGGTTCGTTCAAAGTCTGAGAAGATTTTGGCGGATTTGTTTTTGGATATGGGTGTTCCATATGTGTATGAGCCTAAAATCAAGTTAAAGGATGGAAGAAATTGTTATCCAGATTTTGCTTTATTGAATGTTCGCACGAGAAAAACGTTTTGGTGGGAACATTTGGGCATGATTGATGATGAGTATTATGCAACAAAGAATCTAGAGAAACTTTATCTTTATGGTAAGAGTGAGTTTGTTTTGGGAGAAAATTTGCTTTTGTCAATGGAAACAAATGAAATGCCGATTGATATCAAGACTATCAAAGGTAAAATAAAAAAATATTTACTTTGACCTAAAAGAGCGTTGCGAAAGCGACGCTCTTTTGACTTGCTTTGCAAGAATGAGAATGCTTGGTGTATTGTGGATTAGTGGAGGAGAATTAAACTTTAGAGATTATACTATTTATAATAGTTTTGTTTTGAGGTTCGGCGTGCGATTCTGTTGAATGGAAAAAGCCGCATGCCACACGATTTTTTAGAAATTTGGGAATGGCGTGCGATTTAGGAAGTATAAGCAAGTCGCACGCCATTGGTAGATTTATGAAGCAATTACACTTATAAATATGGTTATACAATGGCGTGCGGATGAACTCTAAAGTAGGATTCGCACGCCTTGACTTGCTTTTGGTTTTAATTTGTAAATGCAAGTTGGCGTGCGGGAGCAGAATTTAGGGTAGGTCGCACGCCAGGTAAAAAATCGAAAAAATGGAGTGGCGTGCGGAAAGGTGAAAAGGGAACATCCGCACGCCAGAAAGGGAATACTTACATGCAGAAAGAGAATACTTAAACGCAGAAAGAGAATATTCACATGCTTGTCTTTGCGATTCACGCCAGAAAGCGTTAAAATATGTAAGTGGGAAGTAAATCAAGTTACCGCGCCGCGTAGCGGCGCGGGGAATTAATTATATCTACAAAATCAATTGCACTACATCATAGGGGGGAACGATGCTGCAGACATTTGAAATGAAAATCGGCAGAATAACAGGAGTAAAACGCGAGAATGATATCATCTTTCGCGGGATTCCTTATGCCAAAACACATAGATTTGAAAAGCCAATACTCATAGACGAATTGGGCGAATTTGATGCATCTAGAATCGAGTTGGATTGCTTCCAGCGAAGCACATACGACGACGACAGAGATACGTTCTACTACAAAGAATTCTGCCGTGAACAGCTTGAATTTAGATACGACGAATCCCCGATGACTCTAAACATCATCACTCCTACGCTCAAAGCAAAGAACCCCGTTCTCGTGTTCATTCACGGAGGCGGATTCGAATGCGGCAAAATCGGAGAATTACCATACGGCGATACAACAGAATACTCAAAGCGAAACATCGTCCTTGTAAGCGTAAGCTACAGACTAAACGCCTTCGGTCTCTACCGCGGCACAAACTTCGGTCTCATGGATCAGTTGACAGCAATCGAATGGGTACGCGCGAACATCGAAGAATTTGGCGGAGACCCTGACAACATCACGATCATGGGCCAGTCAGCCGGCGCGATGTCCATCACAGACCTCCTCATGTCAGGTCGACTCGACGGCAAAATCAAACAAGCCATCATGATGTCTGGAGCAGGCGCAGTTCCGCGCATGTTCGGCCCAAAGAAACGCAAGAAAACACAGGACTTCTGGGACCGCGTAGACGAAAAACTAATCTTCAAACCAGACGTAGCCGAGCCAGAACGACTCTGGTGGGCATGGTACAACGCAAAGAATACTGACACACCGCTGGGAAAAATCCGCCACATCCAACCTTCCATCGATGGCGAAATCCTGAAAGAATCTCAGCATAAAGCCCTTCGCAAAGGCCATGTTACAGATGTTCCGATGATAGTAGGCATAACTTCACAGGATATGATGCCACTCTTCGTATACAAAATGGCGATGAAGTTTGCACTTACTCTTTCTCGGAAAAAGCATAAAGCTATATATGGGTATTTATTTGATAGAGTGCTTCCGGGCAACAATTATAAGGCGTTCCACGGTTCAGACCTTTGGTATATGTTTGGAAATATGGACAGAAGTAAACGCCCATTTGAAGAACTAGATTACAAATTGTGCGCAGAAATGATAGATAATGTAGCAGAGTTTTGTAATACAGGAAAGCCTAAAGACCCAAACTGGCTTCCAGTAACAAGCAAGCAAAAAGGCTTCAGACATTTCGATGGCGAGTCAAAAGGGTTAGCTTTTCCTTCATACATAAATGCCAAAATGCGAGAAACCTTCTTCAAAGACCACGGCCCAGCGTAAGGAAGAGGGCTTATTTAGAAAACTAAAAGCATAAAAAACGATGGATTTTGCGTTTATATTGCAAAATCCATCGTTTTTTTGCTTTTAGATTATTAGTTATATTTTTGTTTTTATGCAAAGAAGTTTCTACAACGCCCTATCCACATCAACCTTATCAATCATAACGTTAAGAATCTCTACGTCCGTTTCTTTCATTCCGACTTTGCCGATATATCCCATATTCTTAATAGTCTTCTCGACATCGTCCTCGATGAAACCTTCTCCACCTTTAAACTCATGATCTGAAACACTCATGTAGTGAGCCATAAGAGCTGCATGAACACTAGATGCAATCTTTGCAGCGCAGCTAGGTTTCGCACCATCACATACGATTCCACCTACATTTCCAAGAGTGTTAGTAATGGTACGACCGATAGCATTGATGTCACCACCTGACATATATGTGATAGCGGCACCAGCAGCAGTTGCCGCACTTACAGCACCGCAAAAAGCAGAAAGTGCACCAATATAATGCTTGATATAGATAGAAACTAGATTGCTGATTAGGAGCGCACGGAGCATCTTCTCTTCAGGAATATTCCATTCCTCAGCATAAGTGAGAACAGGCATTGTGACTGTGATTCCCTGGTTACCACTTCCAGAATTGATGACAACTGGAAGCGGGCATCCACTCATACGAGCATCAGAACCAGCTGCGGCACGAGCACAAGCACGAGTCTTCACATCTTTAGGCCAGTTTTCAAGAAAAGTCTTTCCTACACGAGCACCCCAGTCATTCTTCAAGCCTTCATCCGAAATTGCAGTATTACATTCAATCTGTCTGTCCAAAATAGGACGAACACAATTAATATTAACCATCTCAGCATATTCGAGAATCCCGCGAAGCGACATCTTCGAGTAATCAAGCTTGTTTGTCTTTCTCCTGTCTGAAGGGTCGAGATGAAGCGAGCAACTGATTTCACCAATTACATCCTCGACAGGTTCGTTCTCTTCAATTGTTTTGTGAGTCTCGAGAAGCGTCTCTCCATCGCGAGAAACAAAAGTAATATTTGTATGTGTATCCTCAATCAAAACAGTGGCTGTGTGATTCTCACCAGTTGCAGTCGCACGAATATAGAGATTTGGAACACCCTCCTCAAGCTCTACTTCGCAGAAACCTGCAGCAACCATTTCCCCAGCCATCTTACGGTCATCGTCAGTGACATCCGCGATAACCTCGAGTTCTTTTTCCGATTTCCCTCCGATTAATCCGAGAGTAGCAGCAACCTCGATACCCTTCTGGTTACCAGAATTTGGAACCGTTACGCCCTTTACGTTCTTGATGATATTTCCAGAACAGCGCACATTTAGATGAGTTGCTTTTTCCCCGAGCACATCGCCAGCTTTCGCAGCAGCATAAGCGACCGCGATTGGCTCAGTACAGCCCATTGCAGGTACGAGCTCGGCTCTCAGGATATTTGTGTAATTATTACATTCTGCAAACGTTAAACTCATATTACCTCCACAAATAATCTTTGGTGAAGATATTATAGCACGTTTGTTGATATTATGAGTTTTTTGTGTGAGAATAAAAGAAATAGGAGGATATGAAATGGATAACCCATATTTAAATAAAATGGAAAAAGCCGCCGAGCTAATTGCGATTAAAGGCCATCCGATGGAGACTTTCGCTAGAGAGAATGCAGAAATAAAGAAACGTGTGGAAGTACTTGAAGCACGATATTTCGCGGGCGAAGAGGCGACTTGTGCCACAATCGACTTAAGCGCTCTCGCGGACCTTCACACATATTATGCGAAGAAAGGCGACCTCATCTATCCAATTCTCAAAGTGAATTACGAGATTTCAGGCCCATCAGACCTCATGTGGACAGATGACGATGTGATTCGAGATGAGATGAAAGATCTCGATGGACAGCCACTTACAGACGAGAACCGAGGCCGATTTGAGCGTCTCATCAAAGCGATTTCAAATATGTCGATGAAAGATGAGAACGTCATCTACCCAATCTGTGCAGTAAACCTCACGGATGAAGAGTGGTACACACTATATGACGACTCAAAGGACTACGATACATGCTTTGGTGTTGAGCCTGAAACTTGGGAAGAGGCGGAAGAATATCTAGCTGTGAAAAAAGCTGCCTTCGAAACTGGTGTTAGAACTGAGGGTGGGTTCTTCGGTGAAGATGCGCGCGTTTGCATGCCAGGTGGAGAGCTTACAATCCGTGAGATTACAGCACTTCTAAACACGATTCCTATGGAAATTACATTTGTAGATATAGAAGATAGAAACCGATTCTTTAATGAGGGTCCGAAAGATTTCAAACGCCCTTCAAGCTCGCTTGGTAGAGAAGTTTATTCTTGCCATCCGCCAATGGTTGAGCCACATGTTAGAAAGATAATAGATGGCTTCAAAACAGGTGAACGCGACAATGTAGCTATCTGGTCGAAGAAGAAAGGCCATCCGATGCTAGTAAACTATATGGCGGTAAGAGATTCGGACGGCAACTATGTCGGAACAGCAGAACTTGTGCAGGACATGCAGTTTGCCAAAGAACATTTTGAGAAAGAGTTCAATAGAAACAAGTAAGTGTATGTTATGAAGCTTTTTCAGAGAAAAGGCTAGAAATGGGGAATTGTTTTGAATGATAAAAGACTAAAAAAGCGCATATTTGATGTGATTCAGATTGGCCATAGGACAGATCTTCTGAGCCGAGCGTTCGATTTTTTGATAGCGATTGCAATCATTGTAAACATCACGGTTTTGTTTCTGGATACCTTTCCAAATCTTCAGAAGTATAGCGGTGTTTTTGACACGGTGGAACTCGTGACGATTATTGTTTTCATCATTGAGTATGTGCTTAGAATCTGGACGGCGAACTTTCTGTTTCCAGAAGAAAGTTACGGAAATGCGGTTATGAAATTCCTGATTTCATTTGATGGAATTGTCGACCTCTTTACGATCCTGCCGTTCTTCTTCCTAAGTGGATTCGTCGCATTTAGAATGCTTCGCGTGGTGCGAATCTTCAACTTGTTTAGAATCAATCCAAACACAGATTCGTTCAACGTCATCACATCGGTACTTTATGAGAAGAAGAATCAGATTCGATCATCGCTTTTCATCATTCTCGTGCTCATGCTAGCATCGTCGCTTTGCATGTACAGCGCCGAGAATCCAGCGCAGCCAGAGAATTTCAGAAACGCCTTCGACGGAATCTGGTGGAGCATGTCAACCCTCCTCACAATAGGTTACGGTGATGTCTATCCTGTAACGATTATGGGAAAAATCATGGCGACTTTCATTGCGTTTCTCGGCGTAGGAGTGGTAGCAGTTCCTACTGGTATCATTTCAGCAGGTTTCGTAGAGCAGTACACGAAAGCGCAGATTTCAGAAAGCTCATCCGATGTCGTATTGCAGACGGTTATTGTGGATATCGATAGCAGATGGATTGGCATGAGTGTAAAAGAAGTTTTCGATGAGTTTGGTGTGCATATAGTATTGGTAAAGAGAAATGATCATTTGATGCAACCAAACGATAATTATAGAGTCGAAATGAAGGATGCACTAGCTGTTTGGGAGGGACATTCAAAATAAGGGAATGTAGCGAAGTGGGGTTTTTTAAAGCCGGAAGCTTTTTCAGAAAAAAACTAAAAATGGTACTTGATAAATAATTAACGAATGTCTATAATGAATTCTAGCAGAAGAACTTGAAAATGCTCCGGTAAAAAGGAGAATTATATGAGTGAATTGATATCTCAGAATGGTAAGAAAAGCATTTATGTCGATGGAAATAAGCTTGTTAAGTACTTTGATGCTGACTTTCCAAAGGATGAAGTGTTCCACGAAGCATTCGTAAACACTAGGGTTGAAGGAATCGAAGGAATCAATGTTCCTAAGGTTCTCGGTATCGTTCGCGACGAGAAAGGCCGCTACGGAATCGAGAAGGAATACATAAAGGGAAAGACTCTTCTCGAACTTATGAAAGAGAATCCTGGCAAGGTTGACGAATACATCGATAAGATGGTTGACCTCCAGCTCGAACTCTTCAAGAAGAGAGCACCTATGCTTACTCGTATGCGTGATAAGCTTACATTCCAGATCAATGACTTGAACACAATTGATGCTGGCGCTAGATATGAGCTTCTTACACGTCTTAATTCTATGCCTAAGCACTTTAAGCTTTGCCATGGTGATTTCAGACCATCTAATATCATCGTAGGTGATGATGGCAAGTACTACCTCATCGACTGGGTACACGCTACTCAGGGTAACGCTTCAGGTGACGTGGCACGTACATATATCACACTCTATTTAGAGAACAAAGAAATTGCAGAGAAGTACTATAATACATTCTGCAAGAAGACAAATACAGACACAGAATATGTGAAGAAATGGCTCCCTGTAATCGCAGCAGCTAACCTCACAAAGAACAGACCAGAGGAGAAAGAACTCCTTGAAAGCTGGTTGAATATTTCTGATTTGATGTAATTATTTATTGAGTTTTACCACGCTTACTAAATGATATGTACCCTCTTTACTGGACAAACCAGTAAGGAGGGTATTATTATGTGAGAGGATTATAATTAGATTGTGGAGGACTTATGAGTATTATTGGTTTTGCTATCATATGTTTACTAGCTATTGGTTTATTATTTGCAGAATGGAAAAATAACGAATTAGAGAAGGAAGTTATAAAAGTGATTTCTGCATATAATGAATTGGCTCTAAAAACAAATAATAAAGATTATATTTCTAGTATGATTTCAGAGACAGAATTAGCTGAAATAAAAAGCCTTAAATCAAATGGGGAACTGGCTAAATCTGTAAAACTAATAAGAAAATGTGCCTCAGTTGATTTGTTAAAAGCAAAAGAATACTATGATAAGCTTTAAAAAATAGATAATTTTAGTTTTGATGCGTCAGGATAATTTCTGACGCATTTTTTTTAGCTGTTTGGATTTTGGAAAAAGCTTTTGTACTTCAAAAGTTGTAAATTGACATGGATTGAAGTACAAGAAGCAAATTAACGAAATTGTACTGCCATAACAAGCTTTACGGCAAGCTGGCAGTACAGAAAAGCTAGATATGCTCCGCAAAGTTTGGAGGATGTACTGCCATAACAAGCTTTCCGGTAAGTTGGCAGTACAGAAAAGCTAGATATGCTCCGCATAGTTGGAAATATGTACTGCCAATTAAACTATTTTTTGAGAATAGCAGTACACCAGGCTTGATTATATGCTTTTTCCGGAAACCGTTGCCAAGAATCATACCCAAAAAAAGAATAAATAGAGAAATGATAAAAAATTATCAATTTTCTATTGACAATAAATTATCAATCATCTATCATAACTATTGCTGACATACAAAGGGTTAATAAAGAGCGTTTTTTCAAGTGAATCTGCTAAACACGAAATGCAAATTTTTAACCGAAAGCGGTGTGACTAGATTAGTGGCCGCTAGGGATATATTTAGGAGGAAATGATATGAGTCAGGGACTTAAGAATCCGGACAGAGTAGTAGACATGGAATCTCTCGAAGCGAAAATCGCTGTCGTTAGAGAAGCCCAGAAGAAATATGCTTCATACACTCAGGAACAGGTAGACAAAATCTTTAACGCTGCAGCAACAGCAGCAAACCTTAACCGAATCACACTTGCACAGGATGCAGTTAATGAGACAGGAATGGGTGTAGTAGAAGATAAGGTTATTAAAAACAACTTCGCTGCAGAATACATCTACAACCAGTACAAAAACTGGAAGACATGTGGTGTCGTAGAAGAGGATCCAGCATACGGAATCCAGACAATCGCAGAACCACTTGGCTTGGTTGCAGCAGTAATCCCAACAACAAACCCAACTTCAACAGCTATCTTTAAGACACTTATCTGCTTGAAGACTAGAAATGCGATTATTATCAGCCCACATCCACGTGCAAAGAAATGTACAATCGATGCAGCTAGAATCGTACTTGAGGCAGCTGTTAAAGCTGGTGCACCAAAGGATATCATCGCATGGATTGATGAGCCATCACTTGAAATGACAAATGAGATTATGTCACAGGCTGATTGCATCCTTGCAACTGGCGGTCCTGGAATGGTAAATGCGGCTTATTCATCAGGAACACCTGCTCTCGGTGTAGGTGCTGGTAATAACCCATGTATCATCGATGATTCCGCTGACATTAAGATGGCAGTTTCATCTATTCTTCACTCAAAGACATTCGATAACGGTATGATTTGTGCTTCAGAGCAGAGCGTAACTGTACTCGACAAAGTATACGATGAAGTGAAGAAAGAATTTGAATATAGAGGAGCTTACTTCCTTTCAAAGGCAGAAATCGAGAAGCTTAGAGGAGTAATCCTTATTAATGGTTCTCTTAATGCTAAGATTGTAGGACAGCCTGCTTGGAAGATTGCTGAGCTTGCAGGAGTAACAGTTCCTCATGATAAGAAGGTTCTTATTGGAGAAGTAACAGATACATCAAAGGCAGAACCATTTGCTCATGAGAAACTTTCTCCAGTTCTTGGTATGTATCGTGCAAAGAACTTCGATGATGCACTCAAGAAGGCTGAACAGCTTCTTATGGATGGTGGCCCAGGACACACAGCTTCAATCTTTATCGATCCTCGTGAGAAGGAGAAGATTAGAAAGCATGAAGTTGTTATGCATGCATGCAGAATTATTCATAATCAGCCATCATCACACGGCGGACTTGGTGATTTATACAACTTCGCACTCACACCTTCACTTACACTTGGTTGTGGTTCTTACGGTGGAAACTCAGTTTCTGAGAACGTAGGCGTTAAGCATCTTTTGAATTACAAGCACGTAGTGGAGAGGAGAGAAAATATGCTCTGGTTTAGAACACCTCAGAAGGTTTATTTCAAGAAGGGTTGCATGCCAGTAGCTCTTCACGAACTTAAAGAAGTTTACGGAAAGAAGAAGTGCTTTATCGTAACAGACTCTTTCCTTGCAAAGGCTGGATTTACAAAGCCTATCACAGATACACTTCACAAATTGGGAATCGATTACACAATCTTCTCAAATGTACAGCCAGACCCAACACTTGCAAATGCAATGGAAGGTGCTGAACTCATGAGAAGATACGAGCCTGACTGCATTCTTGCATTCGGTGGTGGATCAGCTATGGATGCTGGTAAGATTATGTGGGTTCTCTATGAACACCCAGAAGTAGACTTCCAGGATATGGCTATGAGATACATCGATATCAGAAAGAAAGTATATCAGTTCCCTAAGATGGGTGAAAAAGCTCTGTTCGTAGCTGTACCTACATCTTCAGGAACAGGTTCAGAAGTTACACCTTTCGCTGTTATCACAGATGAGAAGACAGGAACTAAGTACCCAATTACAGACTACGAGCTTCTTCCAAACATGGCTATTATTGATACAGATAATATGATGACACAGCCAAAGGGACTTACAGCAGCATCAGGTGTCGATGTTCTTGTTCATGCACTTGAAGCTTATGCATCTATGATGGCTACACCATATACAGATGGACTCGCACTCCAGGCTATGAAGAGAGTATTCGATTACCTCCCAACAGCTTACAACGAGCCTGACAACGTAAAGGCACGTAACGAAATGGCAAACGCATCATGTATGGCTGGTATGGCTTTCGCAAATGCATTCCTCGGAATCTGCCACTCAATGGCTCATAAGCTCGGTGCTTACCACCACATTCCACACGGAATCGCAAACTCACTTCTTCTCACAGAAGTAATCAGATACAACGCATCAGAGAAGCCACATAAGATGGGTACATTCCCACAGTACGAGTATCCACACACTCTCGCTCGTTACGCAGAATGCGCTCGTTTCGTAGGAATCGCTGAGAAGGATGATGCAAAGGCTGTAGATAAGCTTTGCGAGAAGATTTGTGAACTCAAGAAGGCAGTTGGAATCAAGGAATCAATCCAGGATTACAATGTAACAGAGGAAGACTTCCTTGCTACACTTGATGATATGTCTACAAATGCTTTCGATGATCAGTGTACAGGTGCAAACCCTCGTTACCCACTCATTTCCGACCTCAAGGAAATGTACCTCCTTGCATTCTATGGCAAAAAGTATAAGAAGAATGAATTCACACCAGAAGAAATTCTTCCATGTGTGAAAGAGTACACTAAATAATAGGAATAACATTAGGTGGGGGAGACTGCACCAGGTGTTTTCTAATCACTAGAATTAGTGATTCATATTATTTCTTTCTTTAGGAAAAAGCCTCAAGGTTCAACCCTTGAGGCTTTTTTGATGCAAGGTGAGAGGGATTCATATTATTTCTTTCTTTTTTGATGCAAGGTGAGAGGGGAAGCTTTTTCCGATATTGGAAAAAACTTATAGTTTTAAAATAAGTCTAAAACTATGCTTAAAGTTTCTGGCGTTTATTGCGTGCGGTATGGCGAGATGTTACATTTTAGATGATGGTGAAGGGGCCAGTGAACGATTAATGTGTTTTTAGAAAAGGGGGCTGACGTATGATGAGACATAGTATGAAACGCGTTGGGGCCTTGATGCTGTCAGTTATGATGGTCCTTTCGCTAATTTTGG
>DAISYI010000031.1:0-16548 GCA_036825385.1 Lachnospiraceae bacterium
GATTTTTGGTCTAACTTTTGGGAGTCGGTACAAATAGGTCTGCTCTTTAATCAAACGATATCGTCGCCTTCTACTTCGTCATCAGAATCACCGATGAATTCACGTCCTGAGATTCTCTTTCTCACACGTTCTGATTCAACCTGCTCTGAAAGAAGCTCAGCGAATGCCTTTGGATTCTTAATTTTTTCGATGTTGAAATCTTTAAGACTCTTGTCAGAAGAATGAACTGCAATAGTACCTACACCGAAGATTCTCTGACCGAGTGGTCTGTTTGTCTGGAGATCGAGGATTCTATAAAGTCTAACCTCGTCAGTTACGAGATTGAAGAAGCCTCTCTCGATGATGAACTTGTCATCACGAAGTGTATATTTTGTAAATGAAAGTGGAAGTCCCAAGTGACGCTTTCTGTCCTTCCACAAAATCTGATGCTTTGAAACCTGTGTATCCATAGTCTTCTCCCTTCTGATTTACAATCTAGAAGTAATTATAGCAAACATCATTACGGGAAAAAACACAATTTCACGATTTCCTATATTCAAAAACCCTATATAAATTTTACACTTCTGCTTTTACCGCATTCTGTCTAAAAATGCATCTAAAAAGAAATCTCACGAATGGACCTGCATAGCAAAGCTGCCAGAAGAAAGCCATTGGGAAATTAAATACTGTAGTCTGAAACCATGTGGCAATGAATCCATTTGTGATAGCTGCATCTCTCTGAAAGAGAAGTGTAGCAACCAAGCTCATAGTCGGACACATACAGATTACTGAAACTGCTGAAATTGCAAGAACCATCTGAAATGGATGAGCTTTTTCCACATCAACCATCTCGGAAGCCTTTCTCATTGCAAATCTTCCTACGAAAACGAAATCAATCACAAACGCGATTGGTGCCATAAATACCATTTCTTTAAATGCGAGAAGAAAAACTGATGTATTCATAGCGCCCATTCCGAGTGCGATATTGTAACAGATCATCGCATAAACCATTACGAACACCATCATAATAGTAAAGATTACTGTCTGAAACAAATTTTTAGGCATAAAAAAACTCCTTCTAAATGATAACTTTCATACGTGTTGTTCGTTATCATCCCGAAGGAGTGTGCGTTTCAAATTATACCGTATCTAAATTCCGAGATACGATTATAACAGGATTTTTGAAAAAGTCAAATCAAAAAATACCCGCTTCCTGGCTGGTAGCAGCGCGTGATTTAATATCTTCATAGATTTGCTTTCCTATATAGAAGCCGAGTTTCGGATGGTTCGTCGAGTTGATTACGACGTCATGCTTCACTATCACATCAGAAAGTGCGGCTTCGCGGATTGCCCAGCCTGAGTAGTGCTCGTTGAAACGAGTCTTGTCCGTATACATAGCTACAGCCTGTCTATCATACTTTCCTGGATTAATCGCGTAGCCGAAGATTTTCTCGCCATCTGCTTCTTTCACCGGAACGAGGAAAGTAGCTTTCTGAATCTCTCTTGAGAAGAAACCAAAGTATAGGTTATAGATGATTCGCTCGTCTTCTGTTCTAATATCATCTATCTGCGACATCATAATCATCCATCGCATGAGTTCCGGGTTAACGAGGTCGGCTTTTTCCAATGATGAGAGACTATAATCGAGTTCGAGGAAGCCTGAATCGATAGCAGCAGAGTCGCTGTTTAGTTCGAAACCGCAGGCACCGTTTATGCGGATTGCGTCCACGATGAAGCGCTCGATCCCTTTTCTGTCATCACCGTTCGAGATTCGAACGAATTCGAAGGTCTCTTCCGGATATTCTTTCTTTGCAATCGGAAGGTACGCAGGTGTAATAAATCTGATATCTGGAGGCGTGCAGATGTAGCCCTCGTCGAGTTTCACGGTTTCAGAAAATAGATAAGGCTCGCCAGTGGATTTCGAATAGATACAGTAGAGTTCGTCTGTAGCGAGTGCTTTCTCAGCAAGCGCTCGTGCGAGTTTATCTATTCGCTCATCATCTTTCTCTAGAATCGACGGATCTTTCTGCGTCATTTTGTGTCTAAACAGCACAAACAGACGCCACATTTCTGCGCCGTCTGTTATGCTCATTTTATTTAGTTCCTTTGCGGATAAATCTAGTTCACGATTAGCGACATAGTAGTCGCCAAGAGATCTTGTGAAGCTATCTCTGTCAGAATTTCCTTCAAATGGTACATCATCCGGATGACCGAGACACCTAGAGTTCTTTTTCGAATAGTCAAAGAAATTGAATACCCCCATGAACGCCCTCTTTTTCTATACATATAATTCAAAAGGCCTTCCCATGAGAGTATATCTCAACCTTTCGAATTACCTTCACCCTCGGTTTTATTATATTACTTCTTCAGTGCGAATTCCAGCCTGACGAAGTCCTTTTAAGAGGTAAGGCATAATCGAAAGATATACGAGACATGTTACGATTGCTGTCACTACTCGCATTCCAATTGCGCCGAATACTGTCGCAAAGTTATAGTAGTGATAGATGTGACTGTCAATGTAGATTCCTACAGTGTTAAGCACTGTAACTACGAGTGCACTGAGAATCATGATGAATCCCATTTCAAATGTAGTCATTTTGAAATTTTTCTTTTTCGCATACCATCCGACGATAAGACCACGTGCTGCAACTGGCACTATCCAAAGTACTGTTGTAGCTGTGATTCCATAACGGATGAGCTGTTCGAGTGTAGCTCCTACTGCTCCAATCATAAGTCCTGGAATCGGTCCGAAGAGGAATCCACCCACAATTACAGGAAGTCCTGCAAATGAGAATTTCATAACCTTAAGATCGATTGCCACGTAGGAGAGAGCTACATACATCGCGATGAGAATCGCAGATGTAGTAATGAGTTTAGTATTTTTTCCCATGAAAAAACTCCTTTCTGCGTGGCTGATGCTTCTTGCAGAAGGGAGTTTATTAATTCTTAGCTTAGTCTGCGCCTGTACTGGCGTAGTTTGAAGGTTTCTCCAAAATTGCTTTTATAATATTCTCCGGCTGCGAGATGCAATAATTGCACAGCGCGATTTCTCGCTCCGTCCGGCAATCAACTCTCCGTATCACCGGCACATAACTCACAATTATTTACTCAGCCAATTTACTTGTCCGAAGAAGATTATAACCTAAAAGTTTTGGATGCGCTAGTGGAAGAATAATCTTAAGCATAAAAAAGTAAATCATTCAAAACAATCCAGGACAGATTCTGAGTATAAAAACAACTTACTTCATGAAAAAGCTTCATTTTAAAGCTTCCCTCCCTAACAAGTTTCATTTTAAAGTTTCCCTCCCTAACAAGCTCCATTTTAAAGCTTCCCTCCCTAACAAGCTTTTCTCTTTCATTGGGTGGGTAAAATCCAAGTATATAAGCAAGTAAAAGTAAGCAAAAACCCACCTTAACTACTGCATAACACAGTTAAGGTGGGTTTGCACGTACTATAGCTTGTTTATTTCTGCAAATTTCACCCACCCTAACGCCTGAAAAGTCCATTCAGGGTGGGCTGGGCGAACGAAATAGACTTTAAAAAACTAAAAAATTGCCAAGCCCAGCCCACCCCAGCTTGCTTAAATAAGTGTTAGGGAGGGTTTACGCTTTTCTTAAGCGCACACTTCACACCTCAACTTCACACCTCAGCTCACAACATGCATTGGATACCTAAAGGACAGTGAATGCACACACTTGACAGTGAATGCACCACACTTAACAGTGAATGCACCACACTTAACAGTGAATGCACACACTTGACAGTGAATGCACCTTAAAATAAAAGAAACGTCACCATTTCGAGCAAGCTCGATGGCGACGTTTCTTCCATTTTACATTCACTGTCCTCTTAGATATCCAATGCGAACTCTTCTGGTAGGAATCTAGGACATACATTTTCTTTTGTTGCGATTACTGATGAAGCAAGTCGTGTTCCGATCTTGCAGGAGTCTGCGAGTGACTTACCATAAGTAAGTCCAATTGCAGCACCGGCGAAGAATGCATCTCCACAACCTGCAGCATCTACTACAGCAACCTTCTGTGGTGGGCATACACCACGATTTCCATCAGCGTCAGCCCAAACAGCACCTTTATCTCCCATTGTGATAATCATCTTAGGAATGTGTGCGAGTTCAAGCTTACGAGCGAGGATGTCAGCCATCTCTTCTGGCTCATTCTCTGAATAATCTTCTGAGAAGAGAAGTCCAGCTTCTCCCTGATTGCATACGATACAATCAGTCTTCTTAAGAAGATCTCTTCTTTCCATAGCGATAGTCATATTTGAAACTACTGCATATACTTTCTTATTATATTTCTCACAAAGATTGAAAATTCTCTTAAGGATAGATGCTTCCATATCGATTTCTACTACGACTGAATCTGCACCCTTTACGATTTCATCTCCATGCTCTTCAAAGATATTTCCAATCTCTGAAAGATCAGGTCTCTTTGAAATAGATGAAACTACATCTCCATCATTATCAAAGATTGCAAGCCATGTACCGAGACCATCCTCTGTACGTCGAACATAAGTAGTATCTACTTTGTGACGATTTAGCTTGCTGATTACATCATCTGAAATACCGGAATTGTCGACTACACTTACGTAAGTAGGTTTAAGTTCAACATTCGCAATGTCTTCTACTACATTTCTACTTACACCACCATGTACCTGAAGCACACGACCTACATTTCTTCCACCTGGAATATACTGAGCTGTTGGATATCCCTTGATATCAACGAAAACTGCTCCTACAACAACAATTCCCATACTTTACCTCATTAAAAGAATCAAAATACCATTTATTTGCGTAACTATCTGCATAATCACAGCAGATTTATATATCATACGCATAAACTTATGACTTTACAAGAACTTTTTCTCGTCCACGAGAATTCCCACTACTAAATACCTATGAGTGTTATCTCTCGTCACACAAGTCGACAGCGTAACAAGCTTATCTTTCTTCACATCTATCTGGATATCAGAACGAATATGTGACGTTTTAGTATCAGCCTCTGCTGCCTTCTTCAAGTCATCTACATACTTCTGTCTTCCTACTGGATTTGCATAATCATAATAATACAGAAGATGATAATCGTCCCTCTTCACCGCACAGTAAATCTTATACGTACGACGCGCATCTTCCGTCTCAATCGTAAACTTATCATGCTCATAGAAATAATCCATGTCCTGTAAGTACGTCAGCGGATGAAACATCGTCTTCGTAGTATACATATTATGACCATAGATAATCGTATTGAATGCGGAAAAATCTTTCGGCTGTTCTTTTTCCACATAAAGACATCCCGGTCTTCCCTTCGAGTTATCAATATTATACTCAAGATAATAATCTGTATCTTTCGTCTCATCGCTCATTAGAACCGGATAGTCAATCACCGTATCAGGCATATTTATCCAAGCATAGATATCGCTATTCTGTTCCTTAAGCTTCTTAAAATCGATTCGATTCGAATCTTCCGTCTTCTTTTCCTCTCATCTTTCTTACTATCCTGCATATGCATAATCAGAATCACAAGCGACAGAATAAATGTAAATCCGAAAAACGCTAGGAAGAAATATCTAATATACTTCTTTATAAAATCCTTCATATCTTTCCCTTATATCTTTGCAAGCGGAACCTTATCAACTGGTGGTGGAAATATAGCATCAATCATCCCCATAAACGGCTTGATATCAAACTCTAAACCTGTAATATTATCCATCAAATGCTTAACAGACGACGTACTGAAGAAAGCCGGCATATCCTTATTTCGAATTGCAAACGCAAGCATAAGCGTCACAACAGAAATATTATGATCCTCACAAAGCTTTATTATCTTAGTATCAGTCTCCAGTCTAAGTCTCGCATTCGAATAATTCGAACCCAGTACCGAGTACGACATCGGAAGCACATCGTACTTCTTCAGAAACTGAATCAAATCATATTCTATGCCGCGTTCGCAGACATTATATAGAACCTGATTTGCAAAACAATTCTTTCCGCCCTCGCACTGAAAAAGCTCAATCATTTCATCTGTATCAAAATTCGAAACACCCCACTCGCGAATCAAACCATCTCTCTTCGCTTTCGTCATTTCGATTACCATTTCCTGAAGATTCACATTCTCTCTCCAGTGAAGAAGATACAAATCAATATAATCCGTTCCTAACCTCTTAAGCGAGCCTTCAAGACTATTTCTAAAATTCGCCTTATTAGCATTCTGCGGAAGAATCTTGTCCACAATGAAAAAGCTATCACGAGGTATACCCTTTAGTGCTCTTCCCACAGCCTCTTCGCAATCGCCGTTCGCGTACATTTCTGCAGTATCGATAAGCGAAATCCAGCCATTCATAACAGCTGTCCGCATCGCCTTCTCTGCTTCACTGTCATCATACCAGAAACTAGTAGACCCCAATCCAACGAGCGGAATCTGATAGCCTCTAAATGAAATCTTCTCCTGAATATTCATAAAAATAGTCCCCCTTTTTTCACGAATAAACTTCTAGTTATCTAAACAATCTTCGATTACATCTACTATCTTTGAAAGGTCTCTGCACACGTGAAAAAGCTTAGCCCTCAACTCTTCATCAGGCTCCGTTAGGTCTGGAACCATAATAGTTCTAAGCCCTGCCGAAGTAGCCGCCTGAATTCCATTCGGAGAATCCTCTACCGCAATACAGTCATCCTTTGTGAGACTAACTCCATCCTGAGCTGCAATTCTTTCAATTTCAGATGCAGCGAAGAGATATGGATCAGGATATGGCTTACCTCTTTCAACATTGTGCGCACTGATTACTATTTTGAAATAATCGTATAAACCAGCGTCTTTAAGTCTCTTTATAGCATTGTTGTAACCAGTTGCAGTTACAACAGCTGCATATATTCTATTCTCTTCGAGATAGTTCATTATCTCTTTGATACCAGGCTTCACAGGAATACCATCCTCTTCAAGCCAAGCCTTTACATATTCATTATATCTGGAATGGAAGTCGTCGTAATCGAACCCCTCTCCAAGCCATTCTTTATACATCGCCTCGCAATCTTTGTGATTAAGACTTCTCTGCTTCAGAGCATCCTCAAAAGTAAAGAAATCATATCCCATTTCATGCATAACCTGCACGATAGCTTTATTATAATACTTCTCAGTATCCGTAAGTACTCCATCCATATCGAAGAGTACGGCCTTAATAGGTCTATTCGTCATATGTCTTTCCATTCTAGTTACTTAATTTATATTTCTTATCCTATAGTTTATCTCTATTCTGTTCGAAGCGCCACTACAGGATCTTTCTTTGCTGCAGATTTTGCTGGCATAAGTCCACCAACCACAGTAATAACAACACTTAAAATAATAAGTGAAATTGCGTTATCAACTGGAATGTGACAGTACACTCTCTGTCCAACAGCATTTGTGAGGAACGAATTAGTTGGGAATGTAATAAGCCATGATATGAGTATTCCCAAACATCCTGAAATGAAACCGATGATTATAGTCTCAGCATTAAATACCTGAGAAACATTTCTCTTCGAAGCACCAAGTGCTCGAAGGATACCGATTTCCTTCGTACGTTCCAGTACAGAAATATGTGTAATAATTCCAATCATAATACATGAAACAACAAGTGATACTGCAACAAACGCGATTAGTACCATACTTATTACATTGATAATCGATGTAAGTGATGAAGTCATGAGCTTTACATAATCTGTATATGTAATCTTCTGATCCTTCTTCACCTTCTTATTATAACTTTCGATGCACTCAGCAAGCTTATCCTTGTCCTTAAAACTATCTGTATAAATACTGATAGATTCTGGTTCATCGTAACTTACCTTACCGAAGGCTTCCATATTAGTTTCATATGTAGTTCCACCAATGTACTGATCATAAATCTGTAGAAGTGATTCCTTGTCCGGTTCAGTATCAAGCCACTTATCAAGCATCTTAGCGATAGTTGCCTCATCCATCTGCATTACTGCAGCCATATTTTTCTTCTGCATTTCAGCTTTCTGCTTCTCAACGGGATCATCCGTTTCTACTGTCTGCTGAGATGCTGCTGCCGCAATAGCTTTGTAGAAGTTTGCCTTCTCCGTAACTCCCATTGACTTGATGAAAGTCTTCGCCTGTTCAATCTTCTCATCTTCTGTAGCAACAGTAAACGGAAGATTTGTAAGTACATTCTTCTCCTTGTCTGCTTCCTGAGCCTTTACAACTTCACTCGCATCTGTCTTCTCAATGATATAGTCTGTGAGAAGAGATGTATACGCAATCGGAGTAGAAAGAGTTGCATTATTTGCATCAGACTTTACTTTAATGATACCTGTAATCTTTACTTCGATTCCATTCTTCACCATATTATCAGTCTGGAACTTGTCATCAGCGATTGAAGAAAAAGTACCATCGTCATTCTTCTTATACATATCGCAATTTGGAACGATGTAATATTTATGTCCGATTACATCCTTGTATTCCATAATCTTTTCAGACTTACCCTTCATCTCTTTAGAAGAAAGCTTGTCATATTTTTCCTTTGTTATGAAACCAAGCTGATAAAGGTTTCTAGCAGAAACACTATCGTCTACACCGAGAACAAGAATCACTTCATCATATTTCTCTGGCCACTTTCCAGCCACAATCTTGTAATTATCTTTAATTACATCAGAAACTGCACTGCCCTTCTGACCAGCCATAACTTCTGTGAAATTCTCAGACCCCTGTGATGTTCCAGTAAACATAGAAGCCATCTGTGATCGCTGTGTAAGGTTGCTCTTTGATGATGTACTCTGCCCCTTCTCATCAGGGTTATAATCTGTACTTACAAGCTTCTCATCTGGGCCATAAGTCCACGCACCGAATGAAACCTTGTAAGAGTAAACTATACCGTTTTTTCCGACGTACTTATTAATCTTACTATTCTTATCATCGAGATATTTCTTGAATGAAGAGAGGTCATTCTCAATGATATTCGATGAAGAAGAAGGATCGTACATATCTACCTTCGATGAGTAAAGCGCCTTCTTGCTCTTGTTCGCAACAGAGTCTTTATGAGCCTCCGCTGTAATCTGGAAGAAGGAAGTCAAATCCATCGTCTTCGAAGAAATCGTCACGGGATATGACTGCATTGTAGATTCCTGAAGATCATTTATGTATGTGTTTACACCTGTTGAAAGTGCGAGAATCGTAGCGATTCCGATGATACCGATTGAACCTGCGAAAGCTGTAAGGAAAGTTCTTCCTTTCTTCGTACGAAGGTTATTCGCGCTGAGTCGAAGTGATGTAAAGAATGACATTGCTGCCTTCTTCACCTTTCCAACATTTTTAATTTCATCATGCTCATCTACAGGAACAGGATCTGTATCTGTTCCGATTTCACCGTCGAGGAGATTTACTATACGAGTAGAATAAGTCTCAGCAAGTTCAGGGTTATGCGTAACCATAACTACGAGTCTATCCTTCGCAACGTTTTTCAGAATATCCATAATCTGGATAGAAGTCTTCGTATCGAGAGCTCCTGTAGGTTCATCAGCGAGAATGATTTCTGGATCATTTACAAGCGCACGAGCAATTGCTACTCGCTGCATCTGTCCACCAGAAAGCTGGTTTGGACGCTTATGAATGTGGTCCTTAAGGCCAACTGATTCGAGTGCCGCTTTAGCGCGTTCTGTTTTTTCCTTACCAGAAATCCCGCCGATAGTCAGAGCGAGCTCTACGTTTGAAAGAACGCTCTGGTGCGGTATTAAGTTGTAACTTTGAAATACGAATCCAATCGAATGATTGCGATATGTGTCCCAGTCACGATCCTTGTATTCTTTCGTGGAGACGCCATCTATGAGAAGGTCGCCACTGTCGTATCGATCGAGGCCACCTATGATATTAAGAAGTGTTGTCTTTCCCGAGCCCGACGGACCGAGGATAGAAACAAATTCATTGTTTCGAAACGTCAGATTAATTCCTTTGAGAACCGTCTGAGTCTCCCCAGCCATCGTGTATGTTTTTACAATGTTTTTGAGTTCCAGCATGCTGCACCTCTTTTCTAAAGAGAACTAACTTTACTGTGCTTCACGAATCTGTTTAATTATCGGTTGAACTGTGTTCTCGTAATTCTTACTTTCTTCGTTCCATGCAGAGTATTCCTTGTCATTACGTTTATCTCTTAAATTATATTGCATCAAATATGATATGACAAGATTTGTTGTGCGCTCTGCGCCTGAAACATTGATATGATCGCCACCATCAAGTATGTCATGCGCCCAATCGAGCTGGAGTCTTTCGTCTGTATTCATATCGAGGTAATCTGCGCCGTATTCCTTTGCAAGATTGGAAAGAGCTTTATGCTTTGCAAGTGAATGATTCATCGGTGAAGGCGCCGAATACAGAACTAGTTTAGCGCCTGCGCTTTTTACCTTATTAAAGATGACATCCGCCCAAATCTTGTTCGGAGCTGATACATCTTTCGTCTCACCTCTGTCCTGCATATATGTCGCAGAATTTGGCGCCGGCTGAACGGATGAATAAACACCGAAACCCTTAAATGTCTTGATTGGAGGATGCTTATGTGAAAAAGCACTCTTCCATATACTGTGGTATCTAAAAATACCGAAATACTCATTTTTCAATGTGTTAAAGGCAGCCATTCCAGCGCCTCTGTAACCATCATACATATAGAATAGGTTTGCCTCAATGAAGACAACCTTCGGTTTCTGTCTTTCGAGCGCCATCTTCAAAAGGTGATAGCACTCGCCTGTCGACTGACCTGACTGCGAAGCGAGAAACGCAGGAACGCCAATCTTTCCCCAAATCTGGTATGGAGAAATTGATGTATAACACTCACTATCGCCAAGCACTAGAACATCTATCGAGTTTTCTTTCTCACTTAAAAGCTCTGTTTCTATCGCATATCTCTTCAACGACGAATTATCCTTCGTCTTCACCGCGATATATCTACTTACATTCGAGGAACCCACCATGAGTCCAATCAAAATTACAAAAAACAGTATGCTTTTTAATATCTTCTTATGCTTCATAATTTCAGTCCAGTCTAGCTATACTACTCAGTTTTCTCTAATCTTCTTTATCTTTGCATTCGCTTCCTTCAGGTACTTCTTCGCACCCTCATTCCAGGAAGCATATTTGCTATCGTTTCTCTTATCGCGTAACTTGTATTCCTTCAAACATTCTGTAATAAGCGCCGTCGTACGCTCTGCTCCAGAGATATTGATATGGTCACCACCATCCTGCGTATCTCTCGCCCAGTCTATCTGAACCCTAGAATCCATATTCATATCCACATATGGGACGTTATATTCTTTGGCAAGCTTTACTATCGAATTGTGTTTTGCAAGGGAATGTTCCATTGTCGATGGTGCGGAAAAAACTATAATGCTCGCACCTGACTTCTTTATCTTCTTAAAGATCAAATCAGCAAACATATGGTTTACTGTCTGAATCTCTCTTACCTCACCTCTATCCTGCATGTAAGTATCTGCATTTCCAGCAGGAACAACTTTGTCGTAAATCTTGAATCCCTTATAAGTTGCCTTCGGCTTCGTCTCATTGAAAGCCGACTTCCAAATACTGTGATAACGGAATACGCTGAAGTATTCATCGGTGATACTCTTCACCGCCATCATTCCTGAACCTTTGAGATTATCGTACTGATAGAACATATCCGCTTCTACGAGAACTACTTTCGGGTTCTGATTCTTAAGTGCCATCTTTAGAAGATGATATGCTTCACTAGACGACTGTCCGAGCTGTGATGCCAAGAATGTCGTTGCTCCCGTCTCATTCCATATCTGATACGGAGAAATAGACGTGTAGCATTCACTATCTCCTATCGCAAGCACATCTATCGAATTAGGTTCCTCACCGAGAAGTTCTGTTTCTATCGCGAATCTCTTCAGAGATGATGTATCTTTCGTCTTTACTGCAATGATACGACTTAATGACGACGCTCCGATTAAGAGCGATATCATTATCACCACAAACAAAACATTCTTGTATAATTTCTTATGTTTCATTTCGATTATTTCTTAATTCCTTAGTGTTTTATTATACTACTTATAACCCCTCGTTACTATGCAAAGGGCTGTAACAAACGATTCTTTAATAAAATGATTTGCTATAGTTTCCTAAATGTTTAGAAGAAACAAATCTCAAGTCCAATGAGGATGAGAATAACTCCGCCGAGTATGTTCGCTTTGTCCTGAAGCCTCTCTCCGAACTTCTTTCCGAAGACTAGTCCAAACTCGCAAATCACAAATGTAACTACCGCGATAATCAAACTACATACGAAAGCCTTCAGGAATCCATAACTTGAAATTGTGAAACCTACTGAAAGCGCATCGATAGAAGTTGCAATCCCCTGAATGATGAGCGCGTGACGACCGAGGTTCTTTGCCTCAAGAGCTTCCTCTTCGAGTTCTCGCTCTTTTTCCTCATCGCTCTTAAACATAAGAGTGATACCCTCAATCAGCATCTTTCCACCGATGTAGAGTAGAAGGATGAGCGCTATCCACGGTATATATTTCTGAAATTCTTTAAAGAGTTCCGCAATCGTATGTACACAGAGCCATCCAATCAGCGGCATTGCAAACTGAAAGAATGCGAATGTACCAGCGATGATGACCTGCTTCTTTTTCTTCATATGTGGCTCATTTAAGCCATTTACAATTGACACAGAAAAAGCATCCATTGCTAGCCCTGCGCCAAGCAAGATGCTTCGGATCAAAAATCTAAACATATAATTCCTCCAAAAACTAATATACATAGTACATTATTTGTGCTTTAATAGGAACGAACCTTAAGAAAAATTAAGGTATTTTTTTCAATTTTAAGTTCTATAATTATTTATTGGCACGATTTACACGCTAAAAAGAAAAGAGATACTTATGAAATCAGACGAAAAATCATTTTTTCTAGAATGCGAACGACACTGGTTATTCTGGCTACTTACTTTCGCAGGTGGATTCTATGGAGCCTACACTTTCTCAGTTCGAGGTGGTGTCTTCTGTAACGCCCAAACCGCAAACGTAGTTCTGCTCGGAATGGCTATCGGAACCGGAAATGTTATGAAGATGCTCTATCTTCTAGTTCCTATCAGCGCTTATTTCCTCGGAACTATTATTTCAGAGATTCTTGCGAAAAAGATAAAGAGGCTTCATTTTCTACGCTGGGATACTATCATGGTCGGTGTCGAGATTATAGCCTGTGTAATTCTAGGCTTGATTCCAAAGGCTTGGCCAGATCAGATATGTCAGGTTACTCTTAATTTCCTCTGCGCTATGCAGTTTAATACTTTCCGCCAGAACGAGGGTGTTCCAATGGCGACTGTATTTGTAACTAACCACATCAGGCAGACTGGAAGTAACCTCGTAAAGGCAATTCGAGACAAAGATGAAGCTGCAGCTAAACGTAGCCGCAGCCATGGAATGATGCTTGTGATGTTTTTAGGTGGAGCGATTTTATCAGCGTTCCTTTGTGTTTACTTTGATGTAAAATCGATATTCGGAGTTATTCCGTTTTTGTTATTTGCGTTAGTAAGACTTATCATTGCTGACCGCACATATGAGAAGGAATTGCTTACAAAAGTACCTAGAGGACATTAAGACAAAAAATAACATCGAAAAAGCTAATGAAAAAGCTTTTTCGATGTTATTTTTTTATACGGTTCTGCGAGAAATTTACTTTTCGAGCAATTCTTTAATCTCAAACATGTTCTTTACCTCATAATCCACATGGACGTTTTCCACGTTTTTTGCTTTGCTTGGATTGAACCAACATGTTTTGATTCCTGCGTTGTTGCCACCGCGGATGTCGGATGTGAGAGAGTCGCCGATGATTAAGTATTCTTCTTTGTTATCGCTTCCGACTGTTTTGAATACTTCTTCGAAGAATTCTACTCCAGGTTTTTCGACTCCGATTACGTCTGAAATGAAGGCGCCATCGAGAAGTTTATCTAAGCCTGAATTTGTAAGCTTACCTGTCTGAGCTTTTAGAGTTCCATTTGTAACTGCAAACTGCTTATAGGTCTCTCGAGAGTTCTCGACAAGCTCGCGAGCAAATTCATTAAAGACTGGATTTGCTCCGAGTGATTCCTGATAATCTTCATTAAATGATGAAGCTTTTTCTACGTCAAATCCGTATTTCTCGAAGAATTCTTTGAAACGTCCGACGAGAACTTCTGGCTTTGTAATGTCACCGCGTTCGAGTGCTTCCCAGTATTTTTTGTTTATCTTCTTATAGTCATCGAGAACTTCTGGTTTTAGTTCTCCGAAACCATATTTATCAAAGAGTCGTTTCATCGCTGCTTCTTCAGCGAGTTCGAAGTTTAATAGTGTGCCATCGATATCCCAAAGTATATATTTTAAAGATTCGAGTCCGTGATTACGATTCATTTTTCCCTCCAATTTAAACTAGTGAAACTTATTTCATGAAATCAGGAAGTGACTTTCCCTGCTTTTTCCACTGAGCGTACTCTGCTGTTGCAGCGAAGACTACGTCTCCAGATGAGTTAAGTGCTGTTTCTACAGAGTCCTGAATTACGCCAATGATGAATCCGACAGCCACAACCTGCATCGCTACGTCCTGATTTACTCCGAAGAGTGAACATGCCATCGGAATGAGGAGGAGCGAACCTCCTGCTACACCTGATGCGCCGCACGCTGCAAGAGTTGAGATGAATGCGAGAACGAGTGCTGTCGCAAATGATACGTGAATTCCAACTGTATGAGCTGCAGCGAGTGACATTACCGCGATTGTAATTGCTGCGCCATCCATATTTATTGTTGCGCCGAGCGGAATTGATACGGCGTACATTTCTCTATCGAGGCCAAGCTGCTCACAGAGTTCCATGTTTACAGGAATGTTAGCTGCAGAGCTTCTAGTGAAGAATGCTGTTACACCTGACTGCTTTAAGCATCTGAACACAAGCGGATATGGATTCTTCTTAAGAACGAGTGCTACGAGTAGCGGATCGATTACGAGTGCAACCAAGAGCATGCATCCTACGAGTAGGAGGATGAGCTGGCCATAGTCTGTGAAGATTGCGAGTCCGCTTGTAGATACATTTGTATATACGATACCCATGATTCCAAATGGGGCGAGGTTGATGATCCACTTTACAGCTTGCGAAATAATTTCTGCTACATCTGAAAGTAATTTCTTCGTTGTTTCTGATGCGAGTTTCTTTGCTGCAAATCCGAATATAATCGCCCAGAAGAGAATTCCGATGTAGCTTGCTTTCACAATTGAATCAATTGGGTTAGAAACCATATTTACGAGAAGATTCGAAAGAACTTCACCGACGCCTGTTGGAACTGAATCTGCCTTTACAGTTTCTGCAAGTGTCAATGTCTGTGGAAATAGGAAACTTCCTATAACTGCTGTGATTGATGCGAGAAGTGTGCTCACGAGGTAGAGAACGATTACGAGTAGGAATCGTCCGTCGAGTTTGTCATTTCCCTGTGCGAGCGCAGACATTACAAGCGCGAATACAAGCACTGGAGCGACAGCCTTAAGTGCACCTACGAAAAGTGTTCCAAGTAGTGCAACTACCTTTAACTCTTCTACTGTGAGACCTAGAATGATACCGATTACTAGACCGATAATGATTCTTAAGATCAAACTTGATTCATTGTACTTTCTAATTAGATTCATAACTTTATCTCCTTTTCCCAACTTTTATTCATTATATAACATATAGTTATCCTGTGAAAATCTGTATTTTTCCACAAAATATCCTTATTATTATTGAAAATTTTTCAGAATGAGAGTAAACTCGAAAGGCAAATTTCGCGCATTTCGGAAAGAAACTATAATATCTACCAGGGTCAATTGACATGCTTTTTCCGAAGGGCGTAAATAATAATTAGGAGAAAATATCGTGAATAATGACAAATTAGTCCCAGCTCTTCACACATGTATGAAAGAGTATTCAAAAGAACAGTTCGTAAAAGATCTCATTTCCGGAATTATTGTTGCGATTATCGCGCTGCCGCTTTCGATTGCGCTCGCGCTCGCATCTGGCGTAGGTCCTGAGGAGGGTATCTACACTGCTATCATCGCAGGTTTCCTTATTTCTGCGTTTGGTGGAAGCCGTGTTCAGATTGCCGGTCCGACAGCTGCTTTCGCTACTATCGTCGCTGGAATCGTCGCAAAGGACGGTATGAGCGGTCTTATGGTTGCAACTATTTTCGCCGGAATCATGCTCATTCTCATGGGTGTGTTCAGACTCGGTAGTTTGATTCGTTTTATTCCATATACTATTACTACAGGATTTACAGCGGGTATCGCGCTTACTATTCTGATTGGTCAGATTAAGGATTTCCTCGGGCTTACATATCCTAAGGGAACTGTAACAATCGAAACTATGGACAAGGTTCGTGCGATTGTTGCGAATATCGATACTTTCAATCGCGACGCGCTTATCGTAGGTTTGATTTCGCTCGCTATTCTGATTGTTTGGCCACTCGTTCCTAAGGTTGGTGAGAAGATTCCTGGTTCGCTCATCGCTGTATTCGTTGGAATCGGACTTGTAAAGGGTATCGGTTTCCAAGCAAATAC
>DAISYI010000031.1:16558-18027 GCA_036825385.1 Lachnospiraceae bacterium
ACAATCGGCGACCTCTACTCGATTTCAAACAAGCTTCCTAGCCTTCATATTCCAACTCTTTCTCTTTCTATCGTTGAGAATGGTGTAAGAAATGGTTTTACAATCGCTGTTCTTGCAGCTATCGAATCACTTCTTTCATGTGTAGTTGCGGACAGTATGATTAATGCTCACCATAGAAGTAACCAGGAGCTTATCGCTCAGGGTATGGGTAACATCGGTTCTGCCCTCTTCGGTGGTATTCCTGCAACAGGAGCTATCGCTCGTACAGCTGCAAATATCAAGAATGGTGGACGTACACCTATCGCAGGTATCGTTCATTCTATCGTTCTCGTGCTTATGCTCGTAGTGCTTATGCCTTATGCAGCACTTATTCCAATGCCTACAATTGCAGCGATTCTATTCCTCGTTGCTTACAATATGTGTGGTTGGAGAACTTTCGTTCATCTTTCAAAGACCGCACCTAAGAGTGATATTCTCGTACTCGTACTTACTTTCGTGCTTACAGTAGTGTTCGATTTGGTAATCGCAATCGGCGCCGGAATCGTAGTAGCTTGTATTCTTCTTATGAAGAGAATGGCCGACGAAGCTACTGTAACTGGTTGGGAGTATTATGATCAGAATTCTGATCCTGATGATATCGAGTTCAAGAAGGTTCCTCAGCATGTTCGTGTTTATGAAATCAGTGGACCTATGTTCTTCGGAGCTGCCGACCTCATCAGTCAGATGTCTCTTAAGGACTATACTAAGGTTCTCGTAATCCGTATGCGTGCTGTTCCTGCTCTCGATGCAACAGCTATGCATTCTCTCGAGATTCTCCATGAGAGATGTAAGAAGGCCGGTGTAAAGATGGTCTTCTCTCATGTAAACAATCAGCCTATGCGTACTATGAAGAAGGCTGGTTTCTACGACGCCATCGGCGCAGAGAACTTCTGCAAGCACATCGACGACGCGCTCAAGAGAGCTGGGGAGATGTAAGGATATAATTAGAATTAAAGCCGCACGCCTGCTTTGGGGCGTGCGGCTTTTGTTTTGTGGCGCCGCCACATAGGTGGCGCTACTTGCTTTCTGGCATGCACTTTACCGTTTCTTGCGGAAGTGCATGCCTGTGTGGCGCTACTGGCGTGCGACTCACCCATAATCCTGCTTCCGCACGCCAACTCGATTTTTTAGTTTTTCCACCTGGCGTGCGACTCGCCCATAATCTTGCTTCCGCACGCCAACTTGCCTTCACGCTCTCAGTCAAAAGCAAGTTAAAAGCGTGCGAATCCTACTTTCGAGCTCATCCGCACGCCACTGCAACTCCAATTTCCACTCCAAGCAAGTCCTCTCGACCTTCACAATTCCTGTCAGTGGCGTGCGACTTGCTTATATCACCAAACTCGCATGCCTTTCCCAAAAATCAAAAAATAAGCAAGGCGTGCGACTTACGCTTTTTCCGTAAATCGCACGCCAAAATCTCCAAATCAAAA
>DAISYI010000031.1:18037-18254 GCA_036825385.1 Lachnospiraceae bacterium
GCCCGCACCGAAATGCAGACTCTCACGTCTTATCACGCATATATCAGCGCTATTATTCCACCGGCGAAAGTCACCGTGGCAACCAGCAACAGCAAATTATAAATCAACGCGCTCGGTGCCACGAATCTCTCGACGTACGCCACCTTCGGCTTGTCAGAATTATAGTAAACCGTCGCCTCCGATCCTATCGGAAAAAGCTTCATCATCGGGCTTTTCG
>DAISYI010000032.1:0-731 GCA_036825385.1 Lachnospiraceae bacterium
AGCCGCACGATAGTAAATGAAAAGCTCTTTTTCACTCGAACAATAATTAGTATTCAGTGTACCACTGTAATCCATACCCTGAGTATCACCACCAGAAATATTAAGTTCCATATCAGGTGAAGGATGGTATCTATCTCAATGGTACACGTGTCCTTACAACTACACCTGGTTCATAGGATTCTGTTCAGGTTTGTGATCCATCAGTAATCGCAGGTGATTTTACATATAATGGCGCGGGATATTCATATCTTATGGCATATCTCGGATGTAGAACATATGATTGTACAAATAATGAAGTTGGATTTGCTGTATCTAATGATCTCTATCATTGGACAAAGGTAGGTAAAGTTGTAGCTACTCAGGGTGGCTGGGGAGTAGGTCAGCCTTCGCTCATTACTCATAATGGAAATATTTTCTTGTTCTATACAAGAGGTACTTCTTCGCTTACATCTACACTTTGCAGACAGCTTAATTCTACAGATCTTACAAATGTACAGCTTTCTGAAGCTGTTACAGTTAGAAATATGGCAGGTGATTTCATCAGTAATGCAGATTTTGCAGTTTCAGGTGGAACACTTTACATGACATGTGATACTCACGTTAATTATGCGTTCCCTCCAGGAGCACTTAATTTCATATCAGCAACTCAGTCTGTATATGCAGCTTCTTGGGACGGCTCTTTATATTCGCTTGGATCACTTGGATGGGGCAGAGTCGCAGCAATTGGATCA
>DAISYI010000032.1:741-2091 GCA_036825385.1 Lachnospiraceae bacterium
TCGTACGTGATGCATATGGAAATCTTGCAGCTAGAGCAATCTATGTTTCTACTGCAGATCCAGTAGGCGACTGGAATGCCAACCTTTGGACTTATCGTTTCCAAGTAGTAGGATTCTGATACTAGTTTAATAACTCAAAATAGACCAGCGAAAGCCCAGCACTTTATGTGCTGGGTTTTTGCAATGCATTTATTTCTTTAATGGATGTTGTTACGATTTTATTCACATTATTCTTTCGAAAACGATTTTATTGACCATTTTATGTCCACCCAATGTTGATACAGCGAACCTTTTGGGGAGTCTTTGTGAAAGTACTTGTATTAGTTTTTTCAGCTGGTAAAATGAACGCAACTTAAATGACAAAGCATATAGGACTTACGTATGAAACCCAAATGATACATGGAAGTATTATTCACGAATGGATTCGGAAAGGTGGAATAATTATGTTAGTAAGAGTTTTTAAGAGAGTGCTTATGACTGTAGGAGCAAGTGCGATGATTACTATGATTCTTGTGCTCCTTACATTTAATTCAAATAGAGAAACAGCAACTGGTGATGTTGTAGACGCTAAAGTTTGGGATACAGAGGCTCCTCAGATGAAGCTTATCGGGAAGGTTACTTTTGTGAATACAGCAGAGTATGACCTTGACGATATTGTTGTCGTAAATGATCAGTCTGAAGTGACTACTGAAATGAAGTATTTTAAGAAGATTGCTGATGATGCGAATATCGATGAGTATAAGGCTTATCAATATGTTGATTTACTTAGCAAGAATCAGAATGCTGACCTTATCGATGAGTATGTAGCATATAAAGATGCAGAGATGACAGAGTCGGGTGTATATTTGGCAGTTGTTGTTTCAAAGGATACAGCTCATAATCTTACAGCTAAGCCTGTAATCGTAGTTTATAATCCAAATTAGTTTGAGATTTGTTTAAGTATATAATGTTCCCCCTTCTTATATAAGGCCAGCGCTTCGGCGCTGGTTTTTTTTGACCTGTGGTCCCAGGCAGCGAAGAAGCAAGACCGCGGACCACAGGGGCACGTCAGTGGAAGGGGAAAGTGGTCCGCGAGGTGAGATTCCGGCGAGTGGGACTATAACTTGTTTCCGTCGAGAAAGACCTGTGGTCCCAGGCGGCGAAGAAGCAAGACCGCGGACCACAGGGGCACGTCAGTGGAAGGGGAAAGTGGTCCGCGAGGTGAGATTCCGGCGAGTGGGACCATAACTTGCTTCCGTCGAGAAAGACCTGTGGTCCCAAACAGCGAAGAAGCAAGACCGCGGACCACAGGGTCGCGTCAGTGGAAGGGGAAAGTGGTCCGCGAGGTGAGATTCCGGCGAGTGGGACCAT
>DAISYI010000032.1:2191-5757 GCA_036825385.1 Lachnospiraceae bacterium
GAGGTGAGATTCCGGCGAGTGGGACCATAACTTGCTTCCGTCGAGAAAGACCTGTAGGACCATAACTTGCTTCCGGCGAATAGAACCTTATGGTCCAGAAGGACAAAAAAAGTGTATAATAAAACAGTCAAAGCAAATTACAACCTACTAAACAGGAGTACATATGAATTACGGACAGATTTATTTTACAGATACAGCAAATGGGGCAGGATGTAGGACGGCGCTGTTTGTCAGCGGTTGCTCACATCACTGCGAAGGTTGCTTCAATGAAGAAACATGGAATTTCGACTATGGCGAGCCTTTCACAGAGAAGGTAGAAGATGAAATCATTGAATCTCTGAAGCCTACATATATCGCAGGTCTCACAGTTCTCGGTGGCGAGCCTATGGAAGTGAGAAATCAGCCTGCTGTTTGGCATCTGATTGAGCGAGTTAGAAATGAAGTTCCAAACAAATCCATCTGGGTTTATTCAGGCTATACTTATGAAGAACTTACAGATTCTAATAACCCTAGAACTCGAACAGATGTGACAGACAACATCCTCGATAATATCGATATTTTGGTTGACGGTGAATTCGTGCTCGATTTAAAGAATATATCTCTTAAGTTTAGAGGTTCTTCAAATCAGCGCATTATCGATATGAAGGCGACTCGCGAAAGTAACGAAATCATACTTTCTGACTACATGGTCTAGAGAACTGCGAATACTTACTAAGTACCCAATTTAGTACATCTCACTTGTAGAAATAGTGCCCGCCAAAAGATATAATATTACTTGGTGAACATACACTTACGTGTTAATAAATAGGGAGACGAGGTAAATATCATGTACGATTTTACACAGATGATTGAAAATCTTAAGAAGGATCCTAAGTCTATTGTATTTACAGAAGGCGCAGATCCTAGAATTCTCGAAGCAGCTGCTAAACTTTGCAAGGATGATTTCCTTAAGCCAGTTCTCGTAGGAGCAAAGGCAGAAGTAGAAGCTGCAGCAAAGGCTGGAAACTTCGATATCGCAAAAGCTGAGATTATCGATCCAGCAAACTACGATAGATTTGATGAAATGGTAGATCTCTTCTGTGAACTCAGAAAGAAGAAGGGCGTGACACCAGAACAGGCTAAAGAAGTACTTTCACATTCAAACTACTTCGGTACTATGCTTGTAAAGATGGGAGTTGCAGATGCACTTCTCGGAGGAGCTACTTACTCTACAGCTGATACAGTTCGTCCAGCACTTCAGCTTATCAAGACTAAGCCAGGAAACTCAATCGTTTCTTCATGCTTCATTCTCGTTCGTCCAGATGAGAACAATGGCAGCGAAGTAATTGCAATGGGTGACTGTGCTATCAACCTTTACCCTACAGATGACCAGCTCGTAGAAATCTGTAAGGAAACAGCTGATTGTGCAAAGGCATTTGGCGTAGATCCAAAGATTGCGTTCCTCAGCTACTCAACACTCGGTTCTGGAGCTGGCGAAGCAGTTGACAAGATGCGCTCAGCAACAGCAAAAGCAAAGGAAGCACTTCCAGAATACGCTATCGAAGGTGAGCTTCAGTTCGACGCAGCTGTAGCACCAGAAGTTGCAAAGACAAAAGCGCCTGAGTCAAAGGTTGCAGGTCACGCAAACACATTCATCTTCCCAGATATCAATGCTGGAAATATTGGATACAAGATTGCACAGCGTCTCGGTGGATTCGATGCTTACGGCCCAATCCTCCTCGGACTCAATGCTCCAATCAATGACCTTTCTAGAGGATGTAACGCTGACGAAGTTTACTCAATGTCAATCATTACAGCATCACTCGTTTAATGAACAGTTCGCCTCGCAAGGGACTTCCTTTGCGGGGCTTTTTTTCTAATCAAGCGATCGATAACCAGCAGAATATGGCTATCGAATAGACATGAAGGGGGTACTTATGAAGATTCTTTTAATTGTGGTTCTTGCAATAATCGTATTTGATTTCGCATTTTCACTCTATTTCCTAAAACAGACATTCAAGAAATTCAACATGGTGACGGATTCGATTTCACCATCAGTTCCTTTCGACTACTACGACGGAGTATCACGCGCGGAACTCACATTTCTCTCAGGGAAAAATCATCTCAAAGCAACCCTTTTAACTGCATCAGACTCTGGTGCAATCCCAAATAAAAATGAAGCCAAAGGCCTCATTGTATTCTCGCACGGAATCTGGTCGGGACCAGATGAGTATCTCATGCTCCTTACTAGACTTGTAAAGAGTGGCTACCTCGTATTTGCTTACAATTACACAGCTTATAATGGCTCGGAAGGCCGTTGGGCGAAGGGACTTCCTGGCTCTCGAATGGATCTCGACGCGGCCCTTACATATATCGAGAATGATAACGCTCTGAAAAAGCATAAGCTTTTTCTCCTGGGTCACAGCTGGGGCGCCTATGCGACAGCTTCAGTTCTAAATATGGGGCATCATATCGACGGTGCAATTGCGCTTTCTGGATTCAACGAACCGATGGAAATTACAATGGATTCTGGTTCATCAATGGTCGGAAAGATTGCGTATATAATGTATCCATTTATTTGGATTATCGAACGTATCATGTTCGGAAAGAATTCAAATGTAAAGGCGACTGACGCGATAAATTCAGTTGATACGCCTATTCTCATCGTTCATGGAAGTGGAGATGATTTTATTAGAGTTGACAAGACTGCAATTTTTGCAAAGAAAGCAGCTATCACAAATAAAAATGTGACTTATCATGAAATCACAGAAGAAAATGCCTGCGGCCACAATGATTATATCGGAGCGAAAGAAGATGGCGAGTACTTCCTCGATTGCTCTCGTGAGATTCAGAATCTTCAGAAACAGAACGGTGGACGTATTTCGCCTGCGCTTCGCGAAAAACTAAATGAAAGCTATGACTATGAAAAACTATCCTCAATAAATCCAAAACTTTTGGAGCTTATTGTAGGTTATTTTGATAAACTGTCAAAGTAAAACAGAATAGATTACAGAAAACAAACAACAGGAATTTTAATGAAGAAAAAATATGCAGTAAGACAGATTGGTGCGGACTATCAGCGCCTCTCACAGGAACTTGGAGTGGATCCGATTACGGTTCGCCTCATGGTGAATCGCGGAGTGGAAGAGTGTGATATGAAGAACTATTTAAGCCCTTCTCGCGAAATGCTTCAGGATCCATATCTCCTTCGTGACGCAAAGGAATCCGCTAATCTGATAGAAAATCTTATAAATGAAGGAAAGAAGATTCGAGTAATCGGAGACTATGATATCGATGGAATTATGTCGACTTATATCCTTGTGTCGTGCCTTCGTAACCTCGGAGCAGATGTCGACTATTCGATACCACATCGTGTTCGAGATGGTTATGGTCTCAATGTGAAGCTTGTCGATGAAACGATTGAGGCAGGTCGTGATGCGATTATCACTTGCGACAATGGAATAGCGGCTTATGATGCAATCGAACACGCAAAGAATGCTGGACTTACAGTTATTGTAACTGATCACCATATTGTTCCATTTAAAGAAGTAATTGGGTGCCGTGACGATATTATGGTTTATTTAATG
>DAISYI010000032.1:5767-9181 GCA_036825385.1 Lachnospiraceae bacterium
ATATTGTAAACCCTCATCGCGAAGGTGATGAGTATCCATTCAAGGAAATCTGTGGAGCTGTTGTAGCTTGGAAACTTATGCTTGTTCTCTATAAGGAAATGGGAACTGACAGTGATTTCGTATGGGATAGAATGGAGAATGCAGGATTCGCTACAGTGGGCGATGTAATGCCGCTTGTTAAAGAGAATAGAGCGCTTGTAAAGATGACGCTTCTAGCTCTTCGAAAGACTAAGAATATCGGTATGCAGGAGCTTATGGAAGCTTCTTCTACAAACCCTGACAATCTTTCTTCTTTCTCTATAGGATTTGTACTCGGACCTATGATGAATGCTTCGGGAAGACTTTCTGATGCATGTCTCGGAGTTGAACTTCTGCTTTCAGAAGATAGAAATAAAGCAAAAGACTTGGCGGAGAGGCTCTATCACTTGAACCAGGAAAGAAAGCACCAGACAGAAATTGGTACGGAGGCAGCGATTGAGAAGGCGAAGGAATATGAAGATGACAAGGTTCTCGTTATCTTCCTCCCTGATGTAAATGAAAGCGTTGCTGGAATTATAGCGGGACGAGTTCGAGAAGCGACGGGCAAGCCATCTTTTGTACTTGTTCGTGGGGCGGAGAGTGCGAAGGGATCAGGTCGTTCGATTGAGGCTTTTTCCATGTATGAAGAGATGCATAAGTGTGAGCATCTTCTGCTTAAATATGGCGGTCATCCTATGGCGGCAGGACTCAGTCTCGAGGAAGAGAACATTGATGAGTTTAGAAGACTTCTGAATGAGAACACTACGCTTACTGAGGATGATCTCGTGGAGAAGGTTTATCTCGATGCGCAGATGAATCTTTCGTATATTACGGAGAGACTGGTGCATGAAATAAATAGACTCGAGCCTTATGGAAACAAGAATGAGAAACCTATCTTCGGAGCGACGAATATTCCGGTGGTTTCCGTGAAGCAGATTGGATCGGAAGGACAGTATCTTCGCTTTGTGCTCCGCCTTGAGAATGGCGGAACGATTACAGCGCTTTCTTTTAGAAATTGCGAGGAACAGAAGGCGACTATTATTGAGAAGTATGGCGAGTCTGCGTGGGAAGATTTGCTTAAGGGTAGAGCTGGTTCAGATGTAAGGTTAACGTTTACGTTTTTTCCGAATCTGAATGATTACAATGGGAGAGTTTCGGTCCAGATAATGATTCAGGATATCCTATAATTTACTTGATAAAATTTCTATAAAAAAGTAGAATTAAATCGTTAAAAAAGGATTAAACTGCGAGGTGATATTTTGTTTGGAAATGGCAAGAAGATAGAAGAACTAACACAGGAAATAAACAGATTAAATTCTGAGAATGCTTCGCTGAAGAATAAAGTAAATAATTTAAATGAAGAGCTCACGTCTCTTAAGGCTGATGTCGAGAAGGCAAGCAGTGATATTCATGAGATTGAAGAGAAAGTGCTTACCGACAGTTCGCTAAAGGAGAGTGTGAATCGTTCACTTCGAGTGCTTAAGAGTGGGATGTCACTTCTCATCGACAGGGACAAGAATACGTCCGAGGTGAATCGAAGTGAAGAGGACAGATGGAATGATATCGTGTCTAGCATTAGCGAGATGGATGAGCTTGGTGCGAAGAAGGACGAGGCGATTTCTCGTATTGAAAGTCCTCGTGTAAAAATTGAGAAATCTATCGGTGATCTCAGTGAGATTATTTCATCGCTTTCGGATGTTTCGAAGAATATGAGTGTACTTGCGCTTAATTCTGCGATTGAGGCTGGTCATCTCGGAGATAGTTCGATTAAGTACGTCGAGACTGCTGAGAAAATTCGCGTAGTTTCTGAGGGCTATAAGGCGAAGGCTGAGATGGCATTGAAGACACTTACAGATGTACGAGATGGCTTCTATATGAGTTACGGTGAAGTCGATGGACTTTCCGATATCTTCTCGAAGGAACTTGCTCAGATTAAGAGAATTTCCGAGGAGTCAGAAGGATATCTCGAACTTCGAAAGAAGCAGAATGATATGGAGGATTCGTTCAGCGCGGATTCTTTGATTGTAGAACTAGATTCGCTTGAGAAAGCGGTTTCAAAAATAGATGAAAAATTCCATGTGCTTCTAGATAAGATGAAGTATGTGACATCAAATGTAGAGAAAAACGAAGAGACAATTAATCGACTGGTTGACTCACTTAATTGACAGACAAAGGGGTAAATATGGTTATCAGAGAAGAATATTATTTTGAATCACATGATGATCCAAAGACAAAGATTCATGCGGTGAAATGGTCACCAAAGGATGCTGAAATAAAAGCAGTTTTGCAGATTTGTCATGGTATGCAGGAGTATATCTTACGATATGACGATTTTGCGAACTTTATGGCTGAACATGGCTTTTTGGTAGTAGGACATGATCATATCGGACATGGTCAGTCTGTTGCAGAGCAGAAGTTCCTCGGTATCATGTATGCTGATAGACCTGCTGAAGTAATGGTAGATGATATCTACACTAACTATACTCTGACGAAAGAACAGTATCCTGACAAGCCATACTTCATCCTCGGACACTCAATGGGTTCATATCTCGTTAGACGTTTCCTTTCTGAAAAAGCTCTTGGCTTAAAGGGGCTTTCTGGTGCCATTATTATGGGAACAGGTACAGAGAAGAATGTTGCTATTAAGATGGGAGCAGCAGTCGTAAATTTGATTGCAAATTTCAAGGGATGGGATTATCGTTCTAAGTTTGTTGCAGGACTTATGTTCTCAAAACCTTACAAGAAGTTTGATGTAACAGGCAAGGTTCCGGAGAAGAGCTGGCTTTCAAAGAATGTTGAGGATGTAAAGGAATACTATAGTAATCCTTTGAATAATTATATGTTCTCGTTGAATGGTTATAAGGTTCTTCTCGACTGTACATATTATGATAACCAAATGGAGAATATCAATAAAATTAATAAGGAATTACCTATTCTCTTTATCTCAGGTAAGGATGATCCAGTAGGAAATCTCGGCGCTGGAGTCGAGGAAGCATATGAGAAGTTCCTAAATTCCGGAATCAAGCATCTTGAGATTAAACTATTCGAGAACGATCGTCATGAAATCCTCCGCGAGACTGATAAAGAGGATGTATATGATTATATACTTGAGTATTTAGAGAAGATTATGGATTAAAAATAACCCTTTGAATTCTTTTTCATTAGAATTCAAAGGGTTATTTTTGCTTCTTTATATAGTTAAACCTTCTTCAAAAGAAACTTCCTCAAAGCAATCAAGAAATCAGGAATATCTTCCTCCCCTTCGACTGCCTGACGATTTTCTTCAGAGAAACCGACGAGAATATCATGATTAGCTTCTGTAAGGTAATCTATAATACCATCGATATCTGTTCTGGTATTCTTAGGACAGCGGATAGTGATGGACTTCTCTGCAGT
>DAISYI010000032.1:9191-17863 GCA_036825385.1 Lachnospiraceae bacterium
TATAGGAAATCTTCAAATGCTTTCCAAAGAAACGATGTAAAGTGGAATACTTGTAAATCCATTTGATTCGTTTAATTGGAATCAGAGCTACACCGAAGTTTGATGTCTCAATGAAATAATGCTGAGTGATAAACATATCATCTGTAGTGAGCTGTGGAAGAGTACTAAGTTCTTCCTCAGCTTCTGCAAGCATCTCTTTAGGGTTACCGAAGAATCTAAGCCTTCTAACCGGATGCGAAAGAATAGGGAAAGCAATACAGATAGAAGAGTATACGATTATTCCTAAACTGGTGAGTGCAGATACGAATATAAAAATGCGCATCAAATCAGAAAGAATACTTGTTGCGTCTGGTTCGCTGAATACATACGGTTCAAAAGTCTCTTTTACACCATCTTCGCTCCATGAAAGATCTCTAGAAAGATTTGTAAAAAGGGTGTCTAATGTAGTAGACTCTTTTAGGACCTTTCCGGTGAAGGAAATCTTATCAATTTGAGGAATTCCCATTTCGCAAGAGTTTGGCGACAATAGTACGATTAGACATTTGTCATTTTTCATCGTATAGTAATAGTAGCCATCGATCTTTCCCATGAATTTACGGGTATAACCTGTGAAATACAGATTCTTTAGATTTGCCCGAGTATAGAAATTCTGGTTAGTATCGAAAAGCCTCTGGTCGGTATCCATGTTTCCCGGAAACAGGAGTGAACGTACCGGAAAGATTATAGATATCAAGAAGAGAAGTGCGAGATATGCTAACGGTATTCTTAATCTTTTCTTATAATAAGCTTTCAAGCTTTTTGTGATATGTTGTTCATATTTAGGTATCATAAGAAAATTATATTAGTTATAAATTTAATTAGCAAGATTACACGGAGAAAAAGAACATGAAGGATGGATTTATTCGCGTCGCATGCGCAAGCCTTGAAACTAAACTAGCAGATGTAGAAGCAAATCGTGATTCGATTATCGCTCTCATGAAAGAAGCTAATGATAAGAAGATAAAAGTAGTAGTATTTCCAGAACTTACACTTACAGGATATACCTGTGGGGATCTCTTCTTCCAGGACATGCTTCTTTCATCAGTAGAAGATGCACTTGAAGAAATTGTAAAGGCAAGTGCTGATTTAGACGGACTTTTTGCTATAGGTCTTCCTGTTATGTTTAAGGGAAAAATCTATAATTGCGCATCGATTATTTCTCGCGGAGAAATCCTCGGAATTGTACCGAAGATGTATCTTCCAAATGATCATGAATTCTATGAGAGAAGACAGTTTACACCTGGTTTCTTTGAAGTAGAAGAGATTGACTTCGCAGGAGAGAGAACACTAATTGGTGGAGCACAGCTTTTTACTACAGAGGCTGTTAAAGGACTTACTATCGGCGTAGAAATCTGTGAGGATCTCTGGGTTTCATGTCCTCCTTCTATCAGACTCTGCGAAAGCGGAGCAAATATGATTCTAAACCTTTCTGCTTCAAATGAAGTGACAGGAAAGTCAGCATACAGACGTGAACTCGTAGCTGGTCAGTCTGCTAGACTTTATACATCCTATCTTTATGCTTCTTCAGGAGCAGGAGAATCTACTCAAGACCTTGTGTTTAGCGGACATTCTATTATCGCTTCAAATGGACGTATTCTTCGTGATGAGCATCTGTATGAAACAGGACTTATGTCTACAGAAGTCGATGTAGACGCACTTCTTTCTTACAGAAAGGGAAGCTCTACTTTTGACTATGTTTCAGACACAGAAATCGTCGAAACTGAGTTTGAACTTGAAGATGATACAGTGGAGCTTTCATATGAAATCGCTAGAACTCCTTTTGTTCCAGCAAACGATGCGAAGAGATATGAGAGATGTAGTGAAATCTTTGATATTCAGGCGAGAGGCCTTGCAGCTCGTCTTAAGTTTATAAATGCAAAGAACTCTGTAATCGGAATATCAGGTGGACTTGATTCTACGCTTGCACTTCTAGTTGCAAGACGTGCGTATGAAATTCTCGGACTTCCTATGGATGGAATCAAAGCAATTACTATGCCTGGTTTCGGAACAACAGATAGAACATACAATAACGCGTGTACGCTTGTAAGAGAAATCGGAGCAGAGCTTATCGAGATTCCTATCAGAGATGCTGTTACAGTTCATTTCAAGGATATCGGACAGAGCATGGATGTACATGATGTTACATATGAGAATGGACAGGCTCGTGAGAGAACACAGATTCTTATGGACTACGCAAACAAGGTTGGCGGTATCGTAATCGGAACAGGCGACCTTTCTGAGCTCGCACTTGGCTGGGCTACTTATAATGGAGATCATATGTCTATGTATGGAGTAAATGCTTCTGTACCAAAGACACTTGTAAGATACCTCGTTAAGTTTGTATCTGATCAGGCAAAAGAAGATGGCCTTACAGTACTTTCAGAGGTTCTCGAGGATATCCTCGATACACCAGTTAGCCCTGAACTTATCCCTGCTGATGAGAATGGTGAAATCGCTCAGAAGACAGAGGATATCGTAGGACCATATGAACTTCATGATTTCTTCCTTTACTATGTAGTTCGTATGGGATTCAGACCTAGAAAGATTTATCGTCTGGCACGTCATGCATTTAAGGGTGCATACGATGATGAAACTATCATGAAGTGGCTGAAGAATTTCTATCGTAGGTTTTTCGCTCAGCAGTTCAAGAGAAGCTGTCTCCCAGATGGTCCAAAGGTAGGAACAGTTTCACTTTCACCACGTGGTGATTGGCGTATGCCAACAGATGCATATTCTAAAATTTGGATGAAGGATTTAGAGGATATATTGTATTAATTCGAGTACAATGTATAATGTAATTAGGAATCCGACCTTTTTTAAAAGGAGGTACGATTATGAGAATATCTCCAATAGGTGGCAGTGGTTCGATACCACCGATTATATGGTCACCGAATGATGAAATGAATATAGAGTCAGGTGAAAAAAAGGTAGATGAGCCAATTAAAACAGGCGATTATAAGGTGAAGGAAGGATATCGTTCTTCGCCAGCAGAGTGTGAGACTTGCAAGAATCGTAAGTATCAGGATGGTTCTGATGAGAATGTTTCTTTCAAGGCCGCTACACATATTTCACCAGAGGCTGCGCCTGCTGCAGTTCGAGGTCATGAGGGCGAGCATGTTTCAAATGCTTATTCGAAGGCGGCAGAAGCAGGTGGAAAGGTTCTGCAGGCGAGCGTAGCTATTCATACAGCTATCTGCCCTGAATGTGGAAAGACTTATGTTTCTGGTGGAACGACGACGACACTTATATCGTATCCGAAGGATGACGAATCGAAGAGAGATGAGAAGTCGGAAGAGAACTTCGATACCTAATTAATTATAGAAATAGTAAAAGGGACTTTGCTTTGACCCCCCTGTCTATTTGACAGGGGCTGTTCAAAGCAAAGTCCCTTTTTTATTGGAAAAGTTTTAATTGGAAAACAAATTATATGAAGTTCTTCTTCTTGAGAACTTCGATGATATTTCTACCTTCCTGAGTTCCCTCGATAATTCTACGAGCACGAACTGAGTCACCGATGTTGTAGATTTCTACATCAGTGTCAGCGTATGTTTCCTGGAGATCCTTAAGGATAGGATTCTCAGATCTCATACCGAGGCAGATGAATCCATAGTCGAATACGATATCTTCGATTTCACCTTCTGGGTTCTTTACTACGAAACGATCGTTTTTAACTTCCTGAAGAGCAGTGTTTACCATCTTACGAACATTGTACTTGTTCATCTTAGCGTTTGTATCGCATTTTGTAATAGGGTCGAGACCATTACCAATCATAGGAAGCATTTCAATCATTGTTACTTCGGCACCCTTCTCAGTGAAGAATTCCATTACATCGAGACCTACGGCACCACCGCCTACGATAGCGACTTTCTTGCCCTTCATATTTGCTGGAAAAGTGTCTTTTCTTTCGATCATCTTAAGAACAGTTGCTACATTTGAATCTTCCTTATCGATGAGCTCGTGAAGACCTGTGATAGGTGGAAGAGTAGGAGCTGAACCTGTTGCATTTACGATAATATCTGGATTGTATCTTCCGATAGTGTCGAGAGTAGCAGGTGTATTTGTGAATACGAAGAGGTTATGAAGTTTCTTCGCTCTGTTTGTAAGGTATTTAGGGAAGTCCTTCATACGATTCTTGTCAGGAATATCTGAAATGATAGCTGAAAGACCGCCGAGTTTATCTGACTTCTCGAGAAGAACAGTAGTACATCCTACTTCAGCAGCAGTACATGCAGCTTCGAGACCTGCTGTACCAGCACCGATTACAACTACGTTGCAAGGTTTCTTAACCTGGTTCTTCTGATAGTCTTCGCCTACAGCTACAGCTGGGTTAACTGTACATCTGATAGGGCGGTTGAGACCGATTCTGTGGCCTGCACATCCTACGTTACAAGAGATACACTTTCTGAGCATATCTTCGTTACCAGATTCTACCTTGTTGCACCATTCCGGCTCAGCGATGAGACCTCGTCCCATACCTACGAAATCAGCGTCGCCTCTTGCGAGTATATCTTCTGCAACCTGTGGATTTCTGATGTTTCCTGTAGTCATAACAGGCTTGTTGAACTTATCCTTTACAGCTTTTGCGAGATAAGCTTTCCATCCGTCATCCATGTAGTTTGCATCGATCTGATACTGGAGTGAACCATTGAGAGCAGCAGATACATCGTATACATCTACGTTGTCTCCGAAGTACTCGAGGTACTCAAGTGTATCGTCGAGAGTATTTCCGCCTTCGAGGAATTCATCAGCTGAAATACGTACGAAGATAGGGAACCAAGGACCTGTCTGCTTACGTACTTCATCGATTACCATACGTGTGAGACGAGCTCTGTTCTCGGCAGAACCACCGAATTCGTCAGTTCTCTTATTTGTAGTAGGTGAAAGGAACTGGCTCAAAAGATATGAGTGACCAGCATGAATCTCTACAGCATCGAAACCTGCAGTCTGAGCACGTTTAGCAGCTTCACCGTACTTCTTTACGATGTTAAGAATCTCATCTTTTGTAAGAGGACGAGGAGTTTCGCCACCTTCTTTTGATGGAACATCAGAAGCAGAAACAGGCTGCATACCTGTACGTGCAGACATAGCAGAAGCGCCAGCATGGTTGATCTGGATTGCAATGCATGCGCCAACCTTATGTACTCTTTCAGTTAAATCATAAAAACCAGGGATATATCTGTCGTGGTCGATACGAATCTGAGTCGTACCATTAGAACCTTCTGGAGAATACACACTAGCGTTCTCCACAATTAGAAGACCTGTACCACCGTTTGCTCTCTGCTCGTAATAGTGCTTATGCATTTCGTTCATAGAACCATCAGGTTCACCATAGTTTGTACCCATAGGAGTCATGATGACACGATTACGAACCGTCATACGCTTGATGGTAATAGGTTCAAAGATATGAGAATATTTACTATTCATTGATTGTTCCTCCAATAAAACTATTGGCTGGAACTAAATAACAGGCAGTGTTATTTGTCATTAATATACATTGCAGCATTTGCAATTGTCAAGTTTTTGAAAAAATAAGACCTCGAAAGTTCGAGGTCTCTGGAAAAAGCTTGGCATTAAACATGCCATTTATCTTTATTAGAAGTGACATATGAAATAAGCTGGCTAACTGATGGAAGGAGGTAACTATTCTTCACGTATCCCATGTAGATAGTATGAGTTTCTCTGTATTCTTTCGCTAAAGGAATGATTGCGATAGAATCCTGATGCACAGCAGGTACATCTGCGACAAGTGCGATACCGAAACCTTCAGCTACGAAGGAAGCGATTCCGATTTCGTCCGGAGATTCGCAGATGAAATTTGGAGTAACACCATTGTTTCGAAAAAATGCACGTGTACGCATACCGAGTCCTGAACCATTATCATAGGAGAGAACAGGGTATTCCTCGAAGACAACCGGTGTCGCTTCCTTACGAATAGAAAGTGGATGATTCTTAGGAGCAATTACTACAAGCTCCTGTTCATCGATAGGTACGAACTGAATATCTGTCGCATTCTCATCACGAGAACCAAAGATTAAATCATATTCTCCATTTCGAAGCTTCTTAATATTATCGGCAGTGAGTCCCTGATAGAAGTTGAATGTTGTGGCTTTTGCATCTGGTTCCTCTAAATAGTTCTTCACTATAGTAGGAATTAGTTTAGTTGCAAGTGGAGCAACATATGCGACATTGATATGTCCGTGTGTTGAATTCAATTCCTCCATCTTCTGTTCTAAGAGGGTAACATTCGAGAGAATCTTCTCAGCATATTCATAGAAAACAGAACCTGGTTTTGTGAGACAGATTCCGCGTCCTTTCTTCTCGAACAGGGGTAGATCAATCTCTTTTTCCAATTGATTTATGGCACGAGAGAGGGATGGCTCGGAGATACCGAGGGCTTCTGCGGCCTGATTCATATGCTCTAGTTTTGCTGCTTCATAGAAGTATTTAATCTGGTTAAGTGTCATAATGTTTATTCTTTCTTATTAAACTTATATTGAATAATTAAAAAAATATCTTTGTAAATATGGTAAAATTACAATCAGGTGGGAAAGTATGTTTTCGCTACCACATATAATCTTACTAAACTCTAAATAGCATTCTATCATGATTGATAGCAAAAATGTACTAATTTCATTAAATTACTGTTATTGTTTCTACTAATGTGAATTACTATAATAACGCTAGTTAAAAAATTATCACACTAAATTTGAAACTGATAGCGGTTGGTTGCTTTATAACAGGCAGTGTAAGGCAAACCACACAAGACAAAGGAGAGAAAAATGGGAGAGAGAATCACAGGACACACAGAGCTTGTCTCACTACTTGCTTACCCAATTCGTCACTCAAATTCACCAGCTATGCAGAATGAAGCGTTCGCTCATCTTGGGCTTGATTATGCTTATCTTGCATTTGAAGTAGGTATGGGTGATACAGTTGAAGAGCAGGAGAGAGAACTTGAAGATGCAATCAAGGGTCTTCGTGCTATGAAATTCGCAGGTTCAAATGTATCTATGCCTAACAAAACTAGAGTAGGCAAGTATCTCGATGAAATTTCAAAGGCTTCACAGATGAGTGGTGCTATCAATACTATTGTTAACCGTGATGGACATCTCACTGGTTACACAACTGATGGTATCGGATTCATGGAAGCACTTAAGGACAATGATATCGACGTCATTGGCAAGAAGATGACTATCGTAGGATGTGGCGGAGCTGGTACAGCTATCCAGGTTCAGGCTGCTCTTGATGGTGTAAAAGAAATGTCAATCTTCAATATCAAAGATGCTTTCTGGGCAGATGCAGAGAAACATGTAGAGCTTATTAATAATGAGACTGATTGTAAGGCTACACTTTATGATCTTGCTGATACAGAAACTCTTAGAAAAGAAATCGAGGATTCATATCTCCTTGTAAATGCTACAGGTCTTGGAATGAAGCCACACGTAGGTGAGACTTGGCTTCCAGATAAGTCATTCCTTCGTCCAGAACTTATCGTAGCAGATACTGTATATGCTCCTAAGAAGACTAAATTCCTTGAAATGGCTGATGAAGTTGGCTGTAAATGGATGAATGGTGACGGCATGATGCTTTTCCAGGGTGCAGCTGCATTTAAGCTTTGGACAGGTAAAGAAATGCCTATCGAGCATATGAAAGAAGTTTTAGGAATTAAGTACGGTGAATAATTCTTCGTACATTACTCTCTGAGAAAGAAAGAGGATATAAAAAATGTCTAATAAAAAGTATTTACCAGCAGTCATTGTACTGTATTTAAATTACTTCCTTCATGGAATCGGTTCAGCGATTCTAGGACAGGCTGTAATTAAAGATTCATTGGCAAATAGCTTCGGTGTTCAGGTTATGGCTATCACAGCTATTTCAGCTGCTCTTGGTCTTGGACGTCTTATTGCACTTCCAATCGCAGGACCACTTTCTGATAAGCTAGGACGTAGATTTTCAACATTTATTGGCGGTCTTTGCTATGCAGCATATGCTGTAGGTATCGCTCTTGCATTTAATGCAGGTGGCGGATCAGGATATAAGATGGCTTATGTTTTCGCCATTATTGGTGGTATTGCAAACTCATTCCTTGACACAGGTATCTATCCTGCACTTGCAGAACTTGTAGATAAGGCACCTGGTGTAGCAACAATGGGTATCAAGTTTGCAATCTCTGTTTGTCAGTTCCTTATTCCTACATTCCTTGGAATCACAGTAACTGTTTCAAACGGTGTAAGCAACTATAACAAGCTTTTCTATATCGTATGCGCAGGATATCTTGTACTTGCACTTCTTATTCTTATCTTACCTATGCCTTCAACAAAGGCTGCTCCTGGTGAGAAGAAGGAAGGCCTTCTTACATCTATTAAGAATACAAAATTCACAGCTGGTTCAATCGCTATGATTTTGATTGGCTTTACATGTACAGGTACTTTCCAGCTTTGGCTTAACTGTGCACAGAACTTCGCTAAGGAAACAGGTTGGGCAGATCCTTCATCAATGCAGTCATTCTACTCAATCGGAACTATCCTTGCACTTATCGTAACAGCTATTCTTACAAAGAAGATTAAAGATGTAAGATTCGTAGTTGCATATCCAATCGTATGTCTTGCAACACTTATCTTTGTTCTTATCTT
>DAISYI010000033.1:0-240 GCA_036825385.1 Lachnospiraceae bacterium
GATATTGGTGAAATGGGAATAAGGAAGAAAAGTTTTTTTGCAAAATCCGAAAAATCCGCTTCAGATATTACATCTATATCATAGAGAGGAACAATTATTGTTTCCTTTAACGAAATCTCTTGATTCTCGCTTTGAATAGATTTATCAGTTATAAAACCACACACCTCAAATGTTTGATTCATTTCTTCCCCCATCCAAGGAGCTTCTATAACATCACCAATTTTATATACCCCTTCTAAA
>DAISYI010000033.1:250-874 GCA_036825385.1 Lachnospiraceae bacterium
AAACTTCTGGGAAAAAGAGCAGGAATTTTCCCTCGGTAATCAAAACTAATATTTCCCCCGCTTACAATCTTTTTTTCTAAATTAAGATCTTTTAAGTATGTTTCTGACACAAACCACAAACTATAGTTTTTTCCATTAATACTAAGAGTTTGAAATGAATCTTCTTTTAGTCTTTTACCAAAACACTTTTCTAATTCTTTCCCACTATACTCTATTCTTTGCAGTGAATCTTTCTGTGAAAACAACTGTGAAATACTTTTCCCTTTTTCGTCGTAGGAATCAAACAACTCCATCATATATGGCGACTTCTGATTATCGTGTTTCGCATTTAGATTGTATTGATATATGCCAAATCCTCCTATAAGAATCAAGCACGATGCCACAAATATAATTAAATATCTTAAATGAAATCCATTTATTCCAATTCGATTGATAATTCTAAATAATACAATGCCAGCGATGCCTCCCAACGTGTTCATTAAAACATCATCTACTTCCATCAATCTCCCTGTAAACCCTTGTGCAATTTCGATTGACAACGTAAGCGCAAGGATTATTACTATAATCCATCCTTTTTTCAATCTATCTCTCAAAAGGAACATAAGGAAGAATCCTATTGGAACA
>DAISYI010000033.1:884-1308 GCA_036825385.1 Lachnospiraceae bacterium
GGAACAAATAGAAAAAGATTTAAAAGCATCATCATTGGATTAGCGTTAATTATTGGAATATCCAATTGTTTTATACTATCTATAAAACGTTCTAAACTTGGTTTATTCTTACTTGGAAATCCGACAATCCTTATTACTCCACACATATAAACAATAAATGGAAACAAAAGCTTATAAGGTAGCTTTTTTCCTACAATTACTCGTAACAATAATAGAAGGATGATTCCAATAGGAATCATCCTTACAACAGTATAAAACCCAATTGTCACATATGAATCTATACCATTAAAATCCATAGAACACTCTCGCACCATAATTGTTACATGCAATTATTGTACATATTGTCTTTGTAGTTGCTGTAACTTTTCCTTTTCCCCATACACGACCTTTTTCTGCGCAAATACCGCCAGTCGCACCATTAATA
>DAISYI010000033.1:1318-3843 GCA_036825385.1 Lachnospiraceae bacterium
CTGTAATCTCTAGCTACACATACCGCTTTACATCCCGATTCAGTAATCTTACCTGCTGCAGACACCTTCACAGTAGGAATCAACATTCCAAGCATTAATACAGTTACTAAAATTCTTTTTGTAGTCTTCATAATTTAGTCCTCCTGACAAACGATAGTATCACTATGTTCTTTTTTTGTAAAGGAGTAGTTTCCAAAAAACAGTGTAAACATCACGATAGCAAGATTGGCGTTCACAATTGATTTTACATAAATTTACGCAATAAACACTTTGAGCCCGGCGTGAGAGGCACATCGGGTGGGGTGTGCGCGCCGGGCTCGTTTGACGATTGTTATATAAACAATAACTTAAATACTAAAATGAAATTCGGGGACAAAGTTTAAACCTCAAAAGGTGTACAAATCAGTAACGGTTCTCATATAAAGGTTGAATTTCATTTCGATTAAAGCGGGTTTTATTATATCATTTGAGTTTCCCGTGAAATGTCAAAAACGCTTAAATATAAGGCAAAATCTTCCGAATCGGTTTCGTTTCCGATAACGTTTTAGGTCCTTCAACTGATGGATTCTGCCTTCAATTGTTTTTGTCAGAAAAGAAAGCGTTTTTGCACTAGATTTAAGAAAAATTTTACGTTATTATACGATTTATTAGAGGGGTACATTTAAGTTATGAAAGGGGGGAATTCGAGTGAGAAAGCGTATCTGTACGGCTGTAAACCGAAACAACCAGCTTAATATGGAAGAGATGTTGAAGAAATACACAGACTCCATTATTAAGAAGAAGAAACTTGACTTCGAGAGCTACTATGAAGTCGGTGACAACGCTATTCAGATTTCGTTCAGAATGCCAGAAGGCGAAATCGAACATCTTACTTACAATTGGAAAGACACAATCGATGACGTCAATGTATGGGTTCTCGATGGAAATGACCAGAGACGATCTGAAGCAGCTCGCATCGATTATAACGTAGTAGAGATTATGTCAGTATTCTAAATCATTCATTTACACTTAAACCTATCATCAAATGAATGAACTACAAATTGAATAAGTTTAAAAAAGCCACCTGTTTGGAGCATAAAATTTAGCTCTGGGCAGGTGGTTTTTATATCCTCTTCTTTACTATACTTCTCCACATCAACTCGTCGAGTATACTGTTCCCGCCACGAGCTGACTGCGCGCACGCTCGAATCATTTCCTCCTTCGATATCAAAGTAAAGTCCAATTCAAACGTACCATGTTGCCGACACAGAAGCTCTATATATACTCGCTGTGTCCGTCCATTTCCTTCTCTAAATGGATGAATCATATTTATCTCACCGAGATAGTACGCCAATCTATCCGCCATCCTAGTTGACGTCGTGTAATCACGGAGATAATTCTCCGACTTAAGCTCTTCATGCAAGGCGTCAAACTGTTCCTTTATAAATTGCGCCCTGCAGAAATACGTCCCCTTCGCCACGTCGACCGTGCGGATTTTTCCCGCCCAGGAATAGATGTCCTGAAAAAGGTACTTGTGAATCCTGCACAGATACTTCAGAGAAAAATCTCCATCCAATCCACTCAGCAACAGTTCCGCTTCTCTCGCCGCAGAATACTCTCTCTCCGCTTTCTGAAGTTCATCGAAATCTCTGATATGAAGTTTGTTTTTCAGTACATGAGTACCTGAATAACAATATTTCGCATCCGCCTCGGAATCATACAGGTACTCATCATCGATTTCTTTACCCATAGTTACTTCACCCAGTCTCTATCACTTTGCGTACTTCTTCATAAAATCAAAAAATGGCAACGGCTTTGAGTACAGATATCCCTGGAAAGACGCAACCGGATACCTTCTAATGATATCTCTCATCGCTTCGGTTTCAATTCCTTCAACACAAGTCGAAGCGCCAAAGATATCCGCCAAATCCGTGATAACAGAAACCAATCTCTCTTCACGATTATCTGACTCTATATTCTTTACAAAAGATCTATCAACCTTTACTGTATCACACTCTAGTTCCTGTAAGAGATTCAGCGAAGAGAATCCTGTCCCAAAGTCATCGACCGCGATCTTTACACCCTTCGCTCTCAATTTTTCCGTAACCGATCTAAGTCTTCTCATATCGATGAGACGACATCTCTCAGTTATCTCCAAGCAGAGATTCTTCGCAGGATACTCCATGTCCTCGAGAAGCTTCAAAACCACATCTACGAAATCCGCTTTCTGAATCTGCGCATACGAAAGATTCACACTCAAAACGAAATCAGGATAGCACCCGAGATAGTCTTTCGCCTGTCTCATCGCCTCTCTGAGAATCCACTCACCGAGAACCGGGAACTGCGAATCATTCTCCAGAATCGGAATAAACTCATTCGGAGGCACCACAGTTCCATCCACATCGCGCCAACGAATCAAAGCTTCTGCCCCTTTTATCATCTCAGTCTGTGCATCCACAATCGGCTGATAATAAAGCATGAATCCACGACATCCCATCGTAACAGAATTTCTAACCTTGTTCAGAAGATGCAGTTTCTCTCGCTTA
>DAISYI010000033.1:3854-5657 GCA_036825385.1 Lachnospiraceae bacterium
GACAGGAAAAAACTATATCGCAATCAACATCAAAGACGTCCACATTTACCGCTCCACCGTTAATTGGGAGATCGATGATTTTTCCGTCAAGTCTAAATGTCGCCCTCAAGACATCTCTAAATTTCTCATAGAGTTTCTGAACATCGTCCATAGTCTTATCTGTCGCAATGATTGCAAGCTTGATGCCATCTAATCGATATAAGGTTCCGAAATCTTTCGTCTGCTGCTCTATCCATCTTGCAGCATGCTGAAGAAGCATGTTTCCGAAATCGTATCCATACATATCATTAAACTTCGAGAAATGGCTCGTTCCGAGAAGCATTACATTGAATTCTTTCTCCTCATCAATTCTAAGCTGTACGTCTCTGAAGAAAGCCCTCTGATTCTTAAGGCCTGTTAGCTTATCTATAAAACTTCCTATACTCTGATTTCGAATTACTCCAACGAAATATCTGGCATTTCCTTCTTCGTCCTTCATAATCGTCCCGCGGCAGGTACATACATCGTATTCACCTTTACTGTTCTTCGCGCGGTACTGAATATCGTGAACATCCTTTTTCCCTGCAAAGAGTTCCTCTATATCTTTAATGTATTCTTCACGATCCGCCGGATGTATGTGCGAAGCCCACAATTCACCTACGCCTATCATATATTCGTCAGGCAAACCATAATACTCAACAGCCGTCTTCGACCATCTTGAGAAATCGTATCTCATATCCGTCACATAGACGTCTGCCCCTTCTGAAACCAAATCATAGATTTTGAATAGTTCATCAACTTTTCTTCTGTCTACCTTACTAATCTCAGCCATATCGATGTCCTTTCCCTATTCTAAAGCAACCCCACCATTAGTAAATGCGGCAAGCCGCACACTTCTAATCAGATTATATTAATATAATATTACTATATTCAGAATAGTAACTCAATTAAAGAACATAATAAAAAGGCCCGTAAAACGCGCATTTTACAGGCCTTTTTAAAGATTAATCTATTTTTTAGAATTCAACTTCTCAATTACTACCAAAGTACCGATCATAAGTACGATAGAAATCGGGAGGCAGATGAATACGTTTTTCACGAATCCAGAAATGATATATGACACTGTTGAAACAGCTGCTACAGTAAGTGCATATGGAATCTGTGTCGAAACATGATTCATGTGATATACCTGCGCTCCTGCACTCGACATAATAGTCGTATCTGAAATAGGTGAACAATGATCACCACAAACAGCACCTGAAAGACATGATGCAATAGCAATAACCATCATTTCTCCACTTGGGAATACGCCTACTACTATAGGAATGAGGATTGAGAATGTTCCCCATGATGTACCTGTCGCAAACGCAAGGCTAAGTCCTACTACGAAGATAATCGCAGGAAGAAGTGCATGGAATGCAACTGCTTCTGATGAAACGATATCTCCTACGAAGGCTGATGCTCCGAGGTTCTTTGTGATAGCTGCGAGTGTCCAAGCAAAAGTAAGAATCAGGATTGGTGATACCATCTGCTTGAAGCCTTCTGTGAAACATCCCATGAACTCTTCAAATGTAAGAACACCTCTATACATATAGAAGAAGAATGTGAATGCAAGTCCAATAAATCCGCCTACTACGAGGCCTTCTGAAGCTGATGCATTAGCGAATGCATCGATTACGTTTACACCTCTGAAGAAGCCACCTGAGTAAAGCATACCGCCGATGCATCCTGCAATAAGTACAACTACTGGAAGTACGAGGTCAATTACTCGTCCATTTGGATTTGTTTCAAATCCAGCTGACTGCTCAAACTCTTCAGCATGTG
>DAISYI010000033.1:5667-6261 GCA_036825385.1 Lachnospiraceae bacterium
TCTCCCTTAAGAGCGTTCTTCTCATACTCTCTCATCGGTCCAAAATCGAACTGACGGATTGTGAGATAAAGCATTGTAATAATTGTAAGTATCGCGTAGAAGTTATATGGAATCGTACGCAAGAATACAAGGAAACCATTTATTCCTGAATCATTAGGAACAGATGAAGTTACAGCTGCTGCCCAGCTCGAAATAGGAGCTATGATACAGATAGGTGCTGCTGTTGCATCGATTAGATATGCAAGTTTCGCACGTGACACCTTATGTCTATCAGTAACAGGTCTCATAACTGAACCTACTGTAAGACAGTTGAAGTAATCATCTACGAAAATCAAAACACCAAGTGCAGTTGTTGCAAGCTCTGCGCCTACTCTTGTTTTTATTTTCTTCGACGCCCATTTACCAAACGCTTCCGAACCACCAGCTTTGTTCATCATAACAACCATCGAACCAAGCATGACGAGGAACACTAATATTCCTACATTACCCGAATCAGAAAGCTTTGAAAGCATACCTGCATTCTCATCAAAGAAGAGTGTCTTCACTGCAAGCTCCATATTGAAGTTTGCATATAGAAGTGCGCCAGCGAAGATT
>DAISYI010000033.1:6271-11576 GCA_036825385.1 Lachnospiraceae bacterium
AATATACTTCCTTTGTGATTAGTGCAAGCGCAATTGCGATAATCGGCGGAAGAAGAGCTATCGGAGTAGCATAGAAAGCACTCTGATAATCTTTCATATGTGCCAAATCCATAGGATTTATAATCATCATTGCAAGCAAAGCCAAAATCACCACCAAAACTACTGTTAAGGTGATTTTACCCTTTTTCATTTTAAGTCCTCCTAACCTAAACTAATACTTTTCCTATAGATTATAGACTTTTATAAAAATATGTCCACTTAAAGTTTACTCTTTTTCCGTGTATAGAGTTCCGAATCTGCAACTTTTACAAGTTCACGCACAGAATCTGCATCACGTACTACTCCGGTAGTTACGCCGATGCTGACTGAGATTTTCTCTTCGACATCATCGAACTTCGTCTCTTCGATTTTCTTAGACCACTTTTCAAGTACTTCTCGAAGGTATTCTTCGCTACGATCTGTGATGAACATAAATTCATCACCGCCATATCTAAAGCACCAGATTTCAGGTTCATCTTCCAAAAGAAGTTTTGATACCTGTCTCAATACTTTATCACCTACGACATGACCGTAAGCATCATTTATGTGTTTGAAGCTGTCCATATCCGACATACCGATTGAGACGCGTTTGTTCTTAATATCTTCTAGAATTTCATCAAACGCATATCGATTAAGCAAACCGGTCAATCTATCAAAACGTAGAAGTTTCATGATTTCCAGCTTTTGCTTAAAAGTACGATATTCCATATTGTACCTTTCAAGAGATGCGAGAACGAGCACTACTGCAAATGCAAAATAATTAATTGCATTCGTGGCCTGTCCGCCATCTACCTGATACATTAGTACATAAAAAATCACAAAAGACAGTGGATATATAAACATTCCTACAATAGGAACTATCGCAACAAAACACGCGAATCCTACCTGGACTATGAAGAATGTAATAATCATCTCGCCTTTGACATAATGTCGATAGGAAACCATAATTCCCCAATACGACAGAATCACGTAATAAACGAAACCGATAACCCCAATTAATGCGCTGGAATCTTTCTTTCGCAAATACTGAGTCACCAGTGCCATAACGAGGTTCACTACGAAACCTATCGCAACCGACAAAAGCGATGCTTTATTGTAAATTCTTGGATTTCTTGAAACAAATGCAACAAAAAGAATCACAAGCTCAATAAAAGTAACGCTTACTGCCATCCTGTTAATGATACGTACATTCTCTTTTTTTATTAAGTCTATAACCTTTTCTTCTCTTCTTTTCCCCATTTCGGCCCCTTTATATGAAAACATACAAATTGACTATCACATGTATTATAGCACTATTGTTTTGAAATGAAACAAATTGTTAAAAACAAATTGAACACTCTGTCAGTTTTGTCCAACAGAGTGTTCAATATTAAAATTCACCAAATTCTTCTACTTCTTTTCGACTCGGATAGCTCTGGATTCCACCAGCTCTAAGCACCGATATACCGGCATATTTTCCGGAAAAACCTAGCATTTTTTCAAGTTCTTCTTTACCAAGCTCTCCGATGTTCGAAGGTGTAATCCCTCTCTCGGCAAGCTGGAAGAGGAATGAACCGATAAATCCATCACCAGCACCTGTTGTATCTACTGCATGATGATTTGCTGTCGAATCTTTTGCTGAAGCATTTCTTGTATAAGCTCTCTGACCATTCTTACCTTCTGTATAAACTATAAGTCCGAGACCTTCATATTCATCAAAAAGCTTCTTTGCAGCTTCATCTGGATCTGTACATCCTGTTATGAATTCAAGTTCTTCATCTGAAATTTTTACGAGGTCTGCATATTTAAGGAATTCTACGATTGCTTCCTTAAGTGCTTCTCTACTTTCCCAAAGATTGAATCTGATATTTGGATCGAAAGAGATTAAAGCGCCACGCTTTTTCGCCTCGTTAATTGCTTTCTCATGTGCTTCCTTCATTGGGAAATCGCCAAGAGATACTGAACAGAAGTGAAGTCCGAACGCATCGTCGAACCATGAACCGTCTACATCATCAACCGAGAAAAGCATATCGGCGCCCGGTTTTCTATAGAAGGAAAATTCTCTGTTTCCATCTTCCTTAAGGGCTACAAAAGCAAGTGATGTGTTCGCCTCTGAAGTTCTTACGACGTGTGTTGTGTCGATGTGGTATTCTTCAAAAAGGTTCTGAATCTTGTCGCCAAATGGATCGTCACCAAGTTTTGTGATCATTGATGACTCGCCGCCCAAGCATGTGAACGCGCCCAAAACATTCGCTGGCGCTCCACCTACATGTGGTTCGAAACCTTTTACTTCGCTAATCCCCTTGCCTGTTTCAACTGGTGTGAAATCGATAAGTGCTTCCCCGATTGCATATAAACGTTTCATATTAATCCTCATTTATTTCTATACTTTGTCTCATGGAAAAAGCCTTTGCGCTTTTTGCTCCGGCTAAATTTACTTTAGTGAACAGTCTCTCACGTGGGTAATATCTTGTGGTCATGACTTCTTCACCATTATTAATATAAATTTCCATGATTGACTCGTCAAATAGAATTCTTAATTTTTCTAGTCGAATATTCTTGATATTTCGTCTATCTCTTCCTTCACCTGTATCATTATGGAAGATAAGAGAAACACCATCCTCATTCTCTTCGACGGAGAGGTCCTCAAAGAAATGAATTGCTCTGTGTTCAGCTTTTTTATCAAACTCTACCGTCAGATCCCACGCGGATGAGAATACTGTGAACTTGCCTTCTGATACGTCGCAGGCCATTTCCTTCTCGTGAAGTTTATCGTACTCATGAGCTGGCGTCTGGTAGATTCGGCCATTCTTAAGCTCTAGCTCACGAATCATTGTCATACAATGCTGCCAACCATTTTTCACGGTCGTTTCATTTGTATATGGTGCATCCGGAACTCCGGCCCATCCGATTATGAGTCGTCTTCCATCTGGTGCTTCGAAAACCTGCGGAGCATAGAAGTCGAATCCCATATCCCATTCATGGAAGTGATCACGTCTGATGTTCTCATTCAGAATCGAATTCTGAACATGCATCTCGTCATCGAGGCCATCCTTTGCTGCTGTGATGAGTTCATCAGAAAGCAGGCAATAACCTGACTGATAGATGTTCTGATAACGGAATTCTTCTGCGTCCATTCCCTGAGGGCAGAACGAGATTACACCAGTCTGTCCATTTTTTCGGACAAGCGTAAAGAAGTCCGGACACTCCAGCATATATCCGAAATCATCTGAAGGAGTGAAGAGAAGATCTGTCTTCCAGTTATCTCTATCCTTCGACTTCATGAATAGGAGCGTTCCTACTGAATCTCTAGTTCTCGCTCCGAGAAGCATGTAGTACTCTCCCCACATCTTAAAGATCTTCGGATCTCTTACATGACATGAGAGATTCTCTGGATAGTCATGATTCTCGAGAAGGAGCTCCTTCTCAGAATAACGCAAAGTGTCGCTCGTTTTTACACGAACGACATTATGACCACGACCTTCATTTATATAGTCGTAGTCTCCTTTATGCTTTACGTTTCCGGTGTAATAGAGTTCGAGTTCGCCGTTCTCTACCCATGCTGTTCCCGAATAAACCCCATCACAATCGAAAGGTTTATCCGGAGAAAGCACGATACCTTTAAATTTAAAGTTCACTAGATCCACCGACTCATAGTGTCCCCAATACTTTTTACCGCCTCTTACTTCATCGGGTGAATACTGGAAAAAAATGTGATACTTACCGTCATACCAGCACGATCCGTTAGGGTCGTTCAGCCACCCAATGGGTGGCTGAATGTGGAACGACGGACGCCAATCTACTTTCGGCATACGCATTCCTTTCTTTAATTGAATCACTCTACAAGCGTCATTTAGAACTGTCCCTTTTCCCTTTAGTTCTATTACTTATCGAGTTGCTACGAGCACCGCTTCCCCAGCAGTTTTAACGCCCTCTGATACAAGCTTCACTTCTGCAAAGTTTGTAGTATTTGTCAGGATTACAGGAGTAATTGTCTTGTAACCTTTATCTTCGATAGTTTTGAAATCACATGTAATGAGGAGGTCACCTGCATTTACATGATCACCCTGAGAAACCTTTGCTTCGAAACCTTCGCCATTAAGTTCAACTGTGTTGATACCGATATGAACGAGAACTTCTTCGCCTTTGTCTCCCATGATTCCTACTGCGTGCTTTGTAGGAAAAAGAGTAGTAATTACACCTGATACAGGAGCTACGATTTTTCCATCAGCTGGCTTTACTGCGAATCCCTTTCCAAGGATTTCTGCTGCAAATGTTTCATCTGGAACTTCTTTAAGTTCTACTACTTCTCCATTTACTGGAGTATTAAGTTTAACTTCCTTAGGAAGTTCTTTTGTATCTTCTTTTGTTGATGTAGGAGCTTTTTCCTCATCTTTATAGAGAACGAATGAACAAGCGAATGCTACTGCAAATGCTACAAGCATGATGCATGTGTAAGCAAGTACGAACTTAGCTGTGATAAGGTATCCGAAGAGACCTGTAATTCCGTAAGCTGTTGCGTATACACCTGAGATAGCTGCTACGAATCCGCCGGCAGCACCACCGATACATCCTGCGATGAATGGCTTCATGAATCTGATGTTTACACCGAAGATTGCTGGCTCAGTAATTCCGAGGAATGCTGAGAGTGAAGCTGGAGCAGCCATTGCTTTAATCTTCTTGTTCTTTGTCTTTACTGCAACTGCGAGAGCAGCAGCACCCTGAGCTACGTTTGCAGCTGTAGCGATTGGCATCCATGTGTTCATAGGTGTTGCGAGTGAGCACATCTCAGCTTCAATCATGTTGTACATATGGTGAAGACCAGCTACTACTGTGAATGCATAGAAGAAACCTACGAGAATTCCGCCGAGTCCGAATGGAAGTCCGATGAGACCCTGAGCTCCCTTTACTACCCATCCTTCTACTACTGAGAAGACTGGTCCGAGGATTGTAAGTGTAAGGTAACCTGTTACGAGAACAGTTACAAGTGGTGTTACGAAGAGATCGAGCATTGCTGGAACATGCTTATGAAGCCATTTCTCAAGCTTTGACATAAGAAGGATTGCAATTACGACTGGAATTACATGTCCCTGGTAACCAACCTGATTTACCTGGAAAGCGCCGAACCATACATCCCATGTAGGAATCTGCTTTCCTGCTTCTTCCATACCTGCTACTGACCAAGCATTGATGAGGTTTGGGTGAATCATGATGAATCCGATTACTGCTGCAAGGAATTCATTTCCACCAAACTTCTTTGCTGCTGATACAGCGATGAGGATTGGAA
>DAISYI010000033.1:11593-17234 GCA_036825385.1 Lachnospiraceae bacterium
GCACCTGCGAAGAGGTTGATAATCTGATATGTTCCGCTGTTTGCCATGCTTGGATAGATATTTGAAAGACCACCGAGGAGTCCGTTCAAAAGTCCAGATGCTACGATTGCTGGAATGATTGGTACGAAGATATCACCAAGTGTTTTAATCGCACGGAAGAACCAATTCTGCTTCTTTGCAGCTGCTTCCTTTACATCATCCTTTGTACCTGCTTCAATTCCTGCAAGTGAGATGAACTCGTCAAATACGTGGTTTACGATACCTGTTCCAAAGATGATCTGAAGCTGACCTGCTGCTTCAAATACACCCTTTACTCCATCGATATCCTCGATGATTTCTTTGTTAACCTTGTCATTGTCTACGATAACAAGGCGAAGACGTGTTGCACAGTGTGCTGCGGAAACTACATTCTCCTTTCCGCCAATGTGCTTCAGAACTTCTTCTGCAGATTTTCTGTAGTCCATTTTTCCCTCCTGGTTCATTCGTTACAAATGTTTCTTTGTGAGATTGTTTTCACATCAAACTACCCCAATAAATAAAAACATCTCTCCTAAGGATATTTTTCTTTTGTGAAATCGTTCTCATATCTTATAATGATATTATATTGATGAAACGAGGTTTCGTAAATTCACATTTTTGCACGAAATTCGTGCTTTCAATTTGTTCAATATGTATAGAAGGGGATCTAATCCGTATGACAATCAATGAAATTGCAAAGATGGCTGGTGTATCTCGAGCTACTGTTTCGAGATATCTAAACGATGGATATGTAAGCAAAGAAAAGCAGGATCGTATCCGAGATGTTATAGAGAAGACTGGATATACTCCATCTGTTTCTGCTCAGCTTCTTCGTTCTAATAGAACAAATCTGATTGGAGTAATCATTCCGAAGATTAACTCAGATTCTATCAGTAAGATGGTTTCAGGTATTTCTGAAATTTTAAGCGCTAATGGCATGCAGCTTATGCTTGCCTGCACGAATAATGACGAGAATGAAGAACTTAAGTATATTAAGACTTTCAGCGACAATCATGTCGATGGAATTATTCTTATAGGAACTATTTTTACACCTGCCCATAAGGCTTTGTTTAAGAAGCTGAAGACTCCGCTCGTCATTCTTTCCCAAAGACTCGAGGGCTATTCTTGTATCTATTCAGATGATTATCATGCGGCTTTTTCAATGGGAAGAAAGCTCGCTGAAACCGCTAAGGAAATCGGTATGATTATGGTAGATGATCGAGATGTCGCTGTCGGTGTAAATCGTCGAAATGGACTTCTCGATGCGTTTAAGATGAAGGGTTTTACCATCAAGAAGAATTCTATTAGAACTTCTGGATTTACAATGGAGGATGGTTTCCGTGAAACTGAGGCTTTGCTTGCCTCAAACCCTAACATCGACACTTTGGTTTGTGCAACTGATACGATTGCTGCTGGCGCAGTGAAGAAGCTCCACGAGCTCGGCAAGAAGATTCCATCCGAAATCCAGGTCGTAGGCTTCGGCGACAGTGCTGTTTCTTCTGCAATCACACCTTCTCTTACTACTATCCGTTTTTATTATGAAGAGGCCGGCCGTGAAGCCGCCCAGATTCTGATGAAGAGAGTCGAAGGCGCCGACGCTTCGGTGGTGAAAGAAATGCAGCTGGCGTATGATACGGTAGAGAGGGAATCAACAAGATAGATTTCTTTAACGCATTAAAAAGAAGGTTTAGTAAATAAATATAGACAGTAAATGCCATCACAAAAAAGCCTCGTAAAAAAGCAAATGAAAATGCTTTTTCTACGAGGCTTTTTATGTGTTGGGTCTTTGTTCTCTTATATTTGTTTAGGCGAGAAATACTTCTTTTTAATGCTGTTTGGTGAAATGTAAATGGGTGGGACTTCGTTTGAGCTTTTGCCTCAAGTAACATATATTCCTCATTTTAGACTTTACCCTCCCTAACTTGCTTTTTCTTCCGCCGAGGTGGGTAGATTAGCTTGTTGCTTCGCTCCTAAGTTCGAGTTTTTCCCTCCTTAACTTGCTTTTTTCTTTCGCCGAGGTGGGGAAGTTAGCTTGTTGCTTCGCTCCTAAGTTCGAGCTTTACCCTCCCCAACTCGCTTTTTTCTTACGCCGAGGTGGGTAAGTTAGCTTGTTGCTTCGCTCCTCAGTCCGAGCTTTACCCTCCCCAATCTCACTTACCGCCAGTTAAGGTGGGATAAAAGCAAAAGCAAAGCCTTCTACCAGCAAGAATAATCAAAAAATCACCCACCCCAACTCGCAAATAAAGCAAGTAAGGTGGGTGACCACTTATTATCTTAAAAGCCTAGCAAGCCCAAAGAGCAATTACTTGTCATTAAACCTAGCAAGCTAGGTATCTACCCTTCAAACCCCTTATGCCTATACTCCACAAATCTCTCGAACTGAATTCTTAGGAAGGCTGCGATTGGTACAGCGACTACCATTCCGATGAAGCCACCGATAGAACCTCCGAAGAGAAGTGCGATGATTACAAGCACAGGATGTACATCCACGCTATTGCTGAGAAGCTTAGGATTTATGATGTTTCCATCGATTGTCTGTATGATGAACACGATGATTACTCCTATCACAAGCATCTTTAAATCGCCTTTCATCAGGCAGCTAAGCGCTGTCATTCCATAAGCCACAAATGGTCCTACGTATGGAACTAGGTTTCCGATACCTGTACATACGCCTATAAGAGCAGCATAAGGAACCCCTGCAATTGCAAAAGCGATACTTACTACAATCGCCATAAAGATAGCATCTGCAAGCTGACCACGAATGTAACCCGCAAAGCATTTATCCAAATCATTCACAGCAATCTTTGCTACACCATGAGCCTTCTCACCGAGAATTGCTTTAAATGCTCTGTCCCAATATTTAGACATGCCTTCTGAATCATAAAGAAAGTACACACTAAAGATAATAGCAAGTCCCCACTTTACAACTGTATTCTTTACAGTGTTCATCACACCAATCATTCCAGTTCCCAGTGCTGTCACAAAGCTAGCTCCATCTGATCCATTTATCTTGTTCAGACTTTCCTTTCCCATCTCGACAAGCTTATTAAAGGAAGGAATGTACACTTCATAATTACGAAGAATCTTCCTAATGCCTTCATAGAAATTTGAAATCTGATCCCAAAGAGATGCTGCGATTGCCTTCAATTCCTCAAAGCTTACAAAGTGAAGATTTGATGTAAACGATGACACAATCAATGATAGAAGCATAAACAGTGCAAAGCCAAGCGCCACTATTGTAATCAAAATCGACAGGCCTCTGCAGATACCCTTCTTCTTCCCCAGAAACGGAACCTTGTTCAAAAGCTTAGAAACAAAATCCACTACCGGAAGCAGAAGATATGCCAGAATCAGCCCAAGAACAAACGGTGCAAGCACACTGAATATCCATGAAACGACACCTACTACTCCTAGAATCACTCCGCCCGACATATCAAGCAGAAGTTTCAGCGCATAGCAAATCCCAACAGTCAGAATTACATAGAAAGAAATCTGTCCATATTTCGTATCAAACAACTTCTTCATTTCTCACCTCGCCAAATTCAAAACCTAGCCCTCGACATCGCAATCAGTCTCAGCCTTCTCAGCTAATTCACCATTCTTTTTCTCTTTAATCATTGAAACAAGCGCGATCGTACTTGTGACAGTTGTAAGCGCCGCAAAGAACGATCCCGTATATGATTTTATCGCAAAGTAGTAAATAACCCAAGGCACAAAACTTACAGTCGAAAGAATCTTAAACTGAATCTGGTCCTTCACATCCATAAGCACGATATAAATCGCACAAACCCAGAAAGGAAGCCATCCCAGCGCACCCTGTGTATTAAACTTCCATGTCAGCCCAAGCTGAACTGCGATAAACGCACCCTTCACCGGCCAAGTCAGCCACTCCTTGAAACAGAATAGATTTCTCACGCAGCAAAGCACGTTACTGATTGCACCAGTAATTCCGCCGAGAAGCAGCATACTCACCGTCTGCATTCCAATCTGAACTGTCTGCACCGCAAGAATCTTGTTCTTCTTCTTAATCGTGCCCGACCAGATCTGCACCATCGCCGCCACGAAATCTATTATATTCGCAATAATTATAATCATTATATCTCCTGTCACCTTCGGAAAAAGCTTCTCCTCCGCTTTTCCCGCATAACTCTATCTCGAGTTCTATCTCAACACTTACTTTAAAAGTTTCATCACACCTGCACAGTGTGAAATCTCTTCAAACTTCATCTCAGGGAAATCCTTCTTCAAATCTTCGTATACTTCATACGCTTCTTCAGAATCCCAAGCCTCACCCGAACGCTCAATACAAACTTGTCTCTTGTCCTCATTCTCAAACGCAACATCGCCAATCAGAATCATTCCGCTGTCCGATAAATGGGACAGAAGTTCCTGTAACAACTCACGCTTTTTCCCGTAAGGGACATGATGAAATGAGTATGTTGTGACGATAAAATCAAACTTCTCATCATCAAGTTCACTACAGAGGCCATTCGCGAAATCCCCCTGGAAAAGCTTCGCTGTAGGCATCTTCGCCTGTGCGATTTCAATCATCTGGCGAGACCAGTCCTGCCCCCAGATTTCAAAACCATTATCGTAGAGCTTTGACGTAAGAGTCGCCGTTCCGAAACCGAGATCGAGAACCTTCGCGTGATCTCTCTTCATTATCTCCGCAAAAATCGTGCCGAGAACTTTCTTGTAACCCGCAAAAGGATACTCATTACTCTCCTCCGAGAGGCCAACCGCCTCATCATATTTATCTGCCCAAAGATCAAAACCTTTTTCGTCTAACATCGCTGTCCTCCTACGCCACTTCTAATTTCCGCTACCTTTAAACTCCGGGCCGCTCGAACTTCCATCCGAATAGTCAATCGTTATCCCGGGCTGTACATTATAACAGTATACACAGAACTGGACGCCCGCGCCATCATCTTCTACAGATTTCGCCTCCATCAACACACCTGATGCCAGCAAATTCTCACCTTCAAACACCGGCGTCACACGATACATTACGTGGTGTCCTGTTTTTCGTACATACTCCGCCACCTGATTCTCGAAGCGGAGCATTCCCGTAGCGTTCATATACCGAGTTCCAGTGATGAGATTCTTCTCATTCGCATTCTCTCCCGCAAGCTCAAAAGCTATCAAATGACAGCGGTTATAGAGATACGGTCCGCCGTTGATGCCAGCATATTTCACACTGTGCCAACCAGTCGGCTTGATTATTCCAATCTGCCCGCGCGGCTCCGTCGGCATGATGTCCTTTCCTATACACGCAGTCGCCACACCACATCGTCCTCGCGAATCTAGTTCTGAATAATTCTCGTACGACACATCAGTCATCTCGTCTTCCGTGAAATACGGCGCATTTCCGTTTATTTCTTCATACGGCCTATCGGAAAAAGCAGGCAAGTTTTCAACTGTAAGCTTTTTCCCATCGTTTGTATCAGCCATACTTACAGTCTTGACACAAGCCTTATGATTATCGCCATCTATATTTTCATATGCAAAGCCGCCCATCACCATCAGACAGAGTCCGACGACGAATCCCGGCCATGTTTTCTTGTTCATTTTGAGGTGACCCCTTAAAGTTAGACTTTTTACGAGACGACTTCGGTCGTCTCGT
>DAISYI010000034.1:0-5437 GCA_036825385.1 Lachnospiraceae bacterium
GTGTAGCTCTTCGTGGTGAAGAAGCTATGGACGAAATTGTCTTTGATGAAGAAGGTATCGAGAAGGATCCGCTTCTCGTAACACCTATCGGTATCTGTCTCAATTATTATGAGCAGAGAAACTCATTCATCATGGTTCATTTCAATGATGAGATGCTTAAGATTTACGATAATGGCAAGCTTACAATTGTAGACGCGGCTCTTCAGGCTGGTCTCGATACATCAGAGCTCTTCCCTAGACGTGGATCAGAACTCAATATCACAGTAAATGGTATTTCACGAATGATTCGTGGTGTAGAGGGTGAGTCTGCTATCGTTAAGATGAATGGAGAAGTAGTTGGACTCAATACTCCTCTTAAGAGAGATTCTGATATCGAATTTGTTCCATCTACAATAGGTTCATCGGCTTCAGCAAAGGTTTCGGATCTCGCTGAGTACACTACAGATAATCTTTACTTCAATGTAAACCAGAAGAGAGTAGCTTGTCCTAAATTCGTAGAGGTTAATGGCGTTCTTGAATCTGGAGAATATGAACTTAAAGATGGTGACAAGGTAGACACTAGAAATTACTATACAGTAGGACAGCTTGCTAAGTTTATGGATGTTCAGATTAATCCAAATAGCGACATCCTTGTAAATAACAAGGTAGCATCTTTAGATACTCTTGTTTATGAGAACTTCTCAGTAGACTGGGATACATTTGATTATGCTAGTATGGATGATAGTTATAAGAAGGAAGAAGTAGTAACTGATTCTGAAGCTATCGTAAGCAGTGAGGATAAAGCTGTAGATGCTGAAAGTAGCGTTGAATTAAGTGTAGGTGAAGAAGCTTTTTCAGAAGAGACTGAGAGTAAATCAGAGAATCCAGCTACGATTAAGTCAATTAGCGTAAAGATTAATGGTAATGCTTATACTTTGAGTGGACAGAAGGATTATATCTTCGTAGACATCTTTAAGGTTTATCCTTTTGATACAAATCAGGCTCACGGTAGAGCGGTATATACTATGATAAATTCAAATCCTTGCGGATACGTCGACAAGATTAAAGACGGCGATTCTGTAGAGATTGGTTGGAAGGAAAATTAATTAATGGATTTTTTTAGCATAAGGTCGGGAAGTTCCGGAAATTGTATTTGTGTGGGGGATTCCGAGAGCCATGTGCTTGTCGATGCAGGTATAAGTGGGAAGAAGATTGAAGAGGGACTGAATACTTACGATTACACATCCTCAGATGTGGATGCGATTCTAGTTACTCATGAACATATCGATCATATCGCTGGACTCGGTGTTATGGCGAGACGACATCATGTTCCTATTTATGCAACATCGCTTACTATTGATGCTATTAGAAACACATCTTCTGTAGGAAAGATTGATGAAAGTCTCTTTCATGAGATTACACCGGACGAGGAGTTTCGTATCGGAAGCTTAAGCGTTAAGCCGGTTTCGATTTCTCACGATGCAGCTGATCCTGTCGCATATCGTATAGAGAGCGGCGGTAAAGCTGCGGGAGTTCTCACTGACTTGGGAGTTTATGATGATTATATTATTGATTCGATGAAAAAGCTTGATTGCTTACTCCTTGAATCAAATCATGATAAGAAGATGCTTGAGGTTGGACCTTATCCATATAGTCTGAAGGTTCGTATCATGGGTGAGAGAGGACATCTTTCAAATGATGACGCAGGTCAGTTGCTTTCGAAACTTTTGAATGACGATATTAAGCATATCTTCCTCGGTCATTTATCACATGAGAATAATTACTCAGAGCTTGCTCTTCGAACAGTTGATAATGAAATTACTCTTTCGGAAACTAAGTATAAAGGAAATGACTTTCCTATCGAAGTTGCAACTCGTGAGAAGGTATCAAGTATTATTAGATTTTAAAATTAAATTGTGCTATATGGGTTTCGCTTTAAGCCCTTGGAATAAGGAAGGAAATCGCTGTTTAAGAACGCGGTTTCCTTCCTTTGATTTTGCATTATTTTACGCTAGAAATTGTCTTGAAAAACCAAAGAATGGTGAGTAAAATATATACGTTTGCGATAAAATAAAATTCTAAAGAAATTATGAAGGGATTAGAAATGCGAAATACTAGTTTAAAGCGCATAATATCATTGGTGTTACTTGTAATGATGATATGCACACAGACTATCCCTTTTCTTCCACCAACTGTATTCGCTGCAGGCGAGTCAGAGGGTGTAGACAGAACAAATGATAGTGACGAAGTAGGAATAACATTTTCAAATGTAAAGGCCTATGTTGGAAATGAACCTACATCAATTACTCCATCAAAGAATGGAGAAGTAAGTACATATGATTTTTCAAAAATGAATCCTGATGTAATTAGCAAGGTTACATTTGATTTGGATTTCAAAATCTTAAAGAAGTCATATGGAGATGACATTAGAAAGATTAAGGGCGGCGATTATGCTTTGATTGATTTGGAGAAAGCTGGCCTTAAGATTGGTGATATTCCACAGAAGGATATCCTGTTTGGAGCATCTACAAAGATTGCTACTTACGAAGTAAAGAATGGTGTCCTCAAGGTTGTATTCTCTGATGAAGTTAATGCAGATAAGTCAAATGAGAATATCAGCGGAAAGGTATCTTTGGGATGTGGACTCGATCTCGACAAGTTCAATTCAAAGAACAACACAGAACTTACACTTCTCGGTAAGGGTGACGGAGCTAAAACATCGCTTGTCTTCGGTACACTTACATCTGATATCTCTGGAATAAAGACACAGGGTGAATTTGTACCATCAAATACTACAATTCTTTGGACTGTTTCTGCAGGTACAAATAATGTTGGCTCTGATATAAACGGTTCAAAAGTACGTGTGAAATTCGATGCAGGTAAGCTTTCTTATAAAGAAGCATATATCATGGTCGATGGGGAAAAAGTGTACGTTGATCTCGAGAAGGTTTCTGGAGCAGAAGGTGAGTATACATATCAGATTAAGTCAGATGTGACATCTACAAGTGGTAAGAAAGTTACAGCAGATACAAAAGCTCCTTTCAAACTTTATGTCGTAACTGATGTAGATTCAAAAGCATTAGCTTTGGATCTTTCAAATGGTGTAGATGTAAATGCAGAAAGAGAGATTACAGGCTTTTTCGAACAGGGAGATATGTCTATCACAGTAGATCCTGAGAATCCTGCAAACAAATCTTCATCTAAAGTGACTCTTCCTAGACCTCATATCGCAAAGTCTGGTGAACAGATTAATGGTAATGAGATGCTTTGGACACTTAAAGTAAATGATACTGATCCAAAGTACGTTATGTTTGATTCTGAAATTGAAGATATCTTCTCTGGAATGGACTTCGAAAAGGGTTCATTTACAATCGATGGAGAGAAGGTTTCAGAAGGAGAGTCTACTAAGGGAACACTTTCAGTTTCAAATGATTCTGATAGGACTACTCTTAAATATAAGTGGCCTGGTGATGGAAAAATCTCATCTCTTCACACTATTACATATATTACAAAGATTGATACAACAAAGACTTATGCTGACAAGGAAGTAGAAAATACTGTTACTCTTCATGGCACATGGCCAAAGGGAAGTGGTAAAGGACCTGAGATTAACTATGGTATGCCACCTGTAACAGAGCACTTCCAGTATGTATTCCTTACAGAGACGGCATCTGTTGTAAAGAATAATGATAAGGCAAATGGTCTCGTAGAATGGAACGTTAAACCATCATCACGAGATGAGCACTGGACTACAGCGAAGATTACTGTTACTAATCCAGGACAGAAGTATGTAAAGGGAAATGGTACATATCCTGTATCTGTATCTTATGATGGAACTGTAATTAAAGAGTCTGAGTTGGAAGAAAAAGGAGTTCTCACATGGGCAAATGACGTTCCTGTGTTTAACTTCATCCATTCTGAGTATGCGGATTTAGATAAGATTAAGATTACTTATTACACATCAGTTCCAGAGTTCTTTACAACAAATGGTGATGATGTAACTGCAAATGGTACATCTGATATAGAACTTACATCTGGTGGAGATAACACAGTTGATAGTGAAGCTAAACTTACAGCATCTGCTTCTGCAAAGGCTGTTCTTAAGAATGAAATTTTAAGCCTTTCTTCAAAAGCATATTATGCAAAGGATAGTTTAGATCCACAGATTGAATATACGCTTAAAGTAAATTCAAACGGTGTAAATATTGATAAAAATACAGTTGTAACAGAAAACCTTAAGGAACTCGTTGCAACTCTTATTCAGGGAGACAAGAAGACACCTGTTCCTGCGGATTCATTTGAAATCGTAGAGGACAGTATTAAGGTTAGTTCAACTGATGTTACAGAGAGTCATGATGATGGGAACATCGTTCTTACATATGATAATGAATCAAAAGATACTTACACTTTGAAGTTTAGAATCAAGCTTAAGGGTGAGGCTGCAGAAAAGTATCTCCTTCATCCGGAAGGTGGAGTAGGTGGAAGTATTGCAGTAAAGGATTCTGCAACTATTAAAGGAACTGCTACAGAAGGTGGAGTACAGAATCCTATAGACGTGACTGTAATAGACAATGCAGATCAGACTAAGTCTCAGATTGAGAATGCGCTTGTTTCTAAGAATGGAGTAGTTACAACAGAAAATATCGAGTGGTCTATGGCTATTAACCCTAATGGAACACTTCTTTCAGATGCGAAGATAATCGATGTAATCTCAAAGAATCTTCAGCTCGATTATGATTCTGTAGAACTCTATACAGCAACTCATGATGGAGAAAGCACAAAACTTGTAGCAGGGGAAAAAGCTACAGGCTGGACGAAGGTTATCAATCCATCAGAAACTGGAAGTATGGAACTTACAGTAAACCTTCCAGATGGAAATGGAGCATATATTCTTAAGTATAAGACTAGACTTACTTCAGCTGTTTCATCTGTTTCAAATACAGCTAGATTTGAAAATGGAAACAATGTAGAAGAGTCAAATCCTTTAGCCGCTATCGATGATTCTGCTTCAGGCTTCCTTAATAAGGTTGCTCACTTTAAGTTAAAGAAAATGGATTCAATCGACCATAGTTCTCTTTATGGAGTTCTATTCGGTTTATATTCTGAAGGTAAGATGGTAGCAACTGCTTTTTCCGATAAGGATGGTAACGTAGCTTTCTATGCAGTTCCTGTTGATGCTACAAATCTTACTGTTAAGGAAATGAGAGGAATCTCAGACTACGATACAGTTGATGAGAATGATTCAGTTCTCGGCATTAATTCATTTAAGGCTGGAATGAATGACCTTTCTACTTCAACTGGAAAGATTTACAACTCTCGTACAAAGGTAGGTGCTTTTACATTTACTAAGAATTACGAGAATGCAGATGAGACTAAGTCTGCAAATTTTGTTTCTAAGTTTACTCTTTCAATTAAGGGTGAGAGCGGAAAGGAAGTTACTGTTTGGGCGAAGAAGAAT
>DAISYI010000034.1:5447-9924 GCA_036825385.1 Lachnospiraceae bacterium
GAATGCTTCTGGTGAGTATGAGTATTCACAGGGTAAGACAGAAGGTCTTCCTACAAATGTAGATATCGTTCAGACTACAATCGATGAAGCTGGTTCAGTTTCTGAGTTTGAGGTGAAGGGCTCTACATCTCTTACATTTAAGAATCTTCCATGGGGTGAATATGTACTTCATGAAGTAGAGACTAAGTCAGGCTATTCTCTTTCAAACGACGTTCAGTTTATGGTAGATAAGGATGGAACGGTCGTAACTAAGGCAGGACTTTTGGATGGAAATGTTCTTCTGAATAAGCAGATTAAGCTTGTGATTTCTAAGAAAGCAGAAGAGGGACTTTCACTTTCAGGTTGTGAACTTGCGATTTATAGTGATTATCAGTCTGCACTTAAGGGTTCAGAGGAGAATATTGTAGTAGATCCTAGAGACGGCCAGACTAAGCTTCTGTTTGAAGCAAATGGTGGTTCGGGAGATTTTTCCGATACGAATGATGCTGATGATGTTGCAGAGTTCTCGATTCCAGAGCTTCCTGGATTTACAGTTGATGCTGATGGAAAGAGAACAGAGAGTGCGACTTACTATCTTGCTGAGAAGAAGGCGCCTTTAGATAAGAGACTTTCTTCAATTAGCCCACTTAAGCTTGTGGTTGATACAAAGGGTAATGTGAAGTATGGCTCAGCTGGAACATTGGTCGGAGATAACAGAACAATTGCTGTAACAGACAGAACTGTTAAGTCGAAGTTCGAGAAGCTCGATCAGTTTGGAAATGCTGTGACTGGTGCGAAGATTGTTCTTCAGAGAAAGAATGCTGACGCTTGGGAGGATGTAGAGGATTCTACATTTGTTACAAATGGTACAGCAAATTCTTTCAAGCTTGAGAGAGAAGGTGAGTACAGACTTGTAGAGACAGAAATCCCTGACGGATATGTTTCTGCAGCTCATCTCGATGGAACGGACGGTTACGCGTTTATTACATTTAATACAGATAAGTTCGGAAAAATCACTGTAATAAACGATGGTAATAATGCTGCCATTAAGGCTTCTACAGATACATATCTTTCAAAGCTTAAGAATGCATATAACGCTACAACAAATACATTTACACTTAGAAATGAGAAGGTTGTAGGTAAGGCTCAGTTTACAAAGTATTCTTCTGAGAAGGATAATGATGGAAACTATATTCCGTTTAAGGTTGCAAAGGCTACATTTAAGCTTTATAGCTGTGATGAAAATGGTGACTCAGAAGCTGAAGTTCTCTTCAGTGGAAAGCCTGTAACTATTAAGTCTGATGCCAATGGACTTGTTTCGACTGATTCAGTGTCTACTGAAACAGAGAAGTTTTATCTAGAGAAGGGATTTTATTTCTTCAGAGAGATTTCAACTGAGAGTGACTTCGTTCTTCCTGAGAATGCGGATACCGATGTATTTGAAATTAAGGAATCAAACCGATTTACATATGATAATGATGGCGCATTTACAAAACCAGTTTCTGTAAAGAAGAATGGTAAAGAGGTTGTAAATGAACCAATTTCTGCGTTTGTACTTGTAGAGAAGACTGACAAGGAAGGAAATCCTATTCCTGGAGTTAAGTTCTCTCTTACAAAGGCCGGTGAGACAGAGAAGGTTGCATCAACAGTAGTAGAGAAGACAAATCTTTCTTCTTCTGACTCAAATGGAAACCTTCATACTATTGCAGTAGAGAAGGGCTGTGTAGCGTTCGGCGGACTTAAGGTTGGAACATACACACTGAGGGAAGAAGTTCCGGTTGCTGGATATAAGAAGGATACAACAGAGCATACTATCGTTATTTCCCAGAATGGTGATGTAACTTGTGATGGTGAAGCCGTTTCAAAGACTGGCGATAATAGAATTGCAAAAGTTGTAGTTAAAAATGAGAAGAATAGTTTCTCTGTTACAAAGAAGAGCGAGGACGGAAGTACTGTTTCTCTTAAGGGAACTAAGTTTAGTGTCTTCGACAAGGATGGAAATAAGGTTGCTGAGAAAGAAGTATCAGGAGATGCAGATGCTGATAAGGTACTTAAGTTCAGCGGAATTATTACACCTGTTTCGGATCCGCTTACGGATACAGATTACACATATGTAGTGAAAGAATCTGCTCCTGCAAAGGGTTACAAGACTTCTGCAAATTACTTTGTGAGAATGAACTACGAAGGTGAGCTTTTTGCTTCAAGAGATAAGACGAACTTCGAAAAAGTAGAAGGCAATAACCTCGAAGTGTTGAATAAACTTAACGGTATTTCTTTTGTCATAAAAGACAAGGAAACAAAGGAAGTAATCGGTGGAAACAGTACTGATTGGGAACTTGCAATTACTCCAAAGAGAGGTTCTACTTTCAGTGATGGATCAAAGGCTGGTAAGTTTATTAAAGTAACAGATGGTGAATTCAAAGGAATACTCGTTTCTGGAAATGACTATGAAGTGAGAGAGATTACAAACCCACTTGGTTATAAGTCATTTAAGGAAGTGGCACTTATCACTGTAGATGATGAAGGCGTAGTAACACTTAAGTCGACAGATGATGTTTTCTCTGTTAAGGATAACGTGATTACAGCTCTTAACGAAAAAGCTTCGCTTCGCGTTATTAAAACTGGTGTTAAAGGTCATTCAGTTGATGGGACGACATTTACACTTACACCAATCTCTGGATCATTTGTCGATGGTTCTACAGATTCTGTAGAGTTTAAGATGAAAGAGTCTGATGGTGGTGAGTCAGGAATCTCTGATATTTATGAGGGATTCAAAGGTCAGCTTGTGGCTGGAACGGTTTATAAACTTACTGAAACACGTGCAGCTAATACATATGTTGTAGCAGATGATAAGTTCATTAAGATGGACGAAGATGGAATAGTTTCTGTTTCGCTTAAAGAAGACGAAGGGTTCGCTAAAGCAATCTATACTGTGGATGGTAAAGGCGAGAATATCGTTGAGATAAAGAACTCATCAAACTCGCTTGAATTTACAACTTATGTAAACGCTTATGAGTATGGCAAGGAAGAAGAACATGTTATCCTTCCTAATGCTACATTTACGCTTTATTCAAAATATGAGGATGGAGAACTTTCTAATCCGGTTAAGTGTAAATCTACAAATGACAAGGGCGAAATCGTAAGTGATAAGGATGGAAAGATTGTAATCGAAGGACTTAAGCCTGGTAAGTATTACATTAAAGAGACAGATGTACCGGTTTACGATAGTTCTATGAACAAGGTGATTGCTGAAGAGACAGATAACCTTATTGCTACATTTACTGTTTTAGATAATGGAAAAGTTTCTCAGATGACATCGGTTGATGGAGAACAGGTATTTGGTGGCTATCTCAATGATACAGTTAGAGCATCTTTCCATATGACGAAGGTTGATGCTCTTAATGTAAATAAAGTTATTTCGGACTCAGAATATGTTCTTTACAGAAAAGAGCAGGATCAGAATGTTTGTGATTCATATAAGAACTGTGAGACTTCACTTAACTACAACAGACTTCATGCAAGTGGAGTGAGAGTGGCACCTACATTTTCACATCTTGCTGTTTCAGGACTTACAGGAATTGATATTACAGATTCAGTATCTCTTCTTTCAGGAAATGATTCTGTAGACTTCGATCTGGATGATTATACAGAAATCATGAGAGTGAGAACTGGGGCAGATGGTTCTATTTCACTTGATGGTCTTCTTACTGGATATGACTATGTCCTTAAAGAGGCAGTAGCTCCTACGGGTAGTCAGGTATCGCGTGAGCCTATTAAGTTTAACTTCGATATCGACAGAAGTGGTACGATAAAGACATCACTTGTCAGTGGTAAAGGAACAGTTGAAAAAACATCAGGTTCAAAGAATCTGAACGTTGTTTGGAAAGAACCTCCGACAGTAGTAAGCGTTGAGAAGAAGACTGAAGGCGGAATGTTCCTTAAGGGAGCAACTCTTCGAATCGAAGACGAGAAGGGAAATGTTGTGGTTAAGGATTTTGTTTCAGGACAGTCTGCTTACGAGATTTCAGGTGTACTGAAAGCTGGACAGAAGTACAGACTTGTAGAAGTCAAAGCCCCAGCTGGATATGATATTGCTTCTCCGGTTACATTTACTGTTAAGGAACAGGAAGTAGGATCGACATATGCCGATATTCAGAAATCGAAAACTGTAGTGACTATGATTGATAAGGCTTCTAAGCCGGCAAATGATACGTCTAAGGGCGTAAGAAAATGGGTTCAGAAACTCATGAAGGCTCCTAAGACAGGAACTAAGGGAGGATTTTTATTCCTTTTGATTCTTACTATTATTGCCAGTGGATCAGCATTAGCGATTATGGTTATCAGTGGTAAAAGATTTAAATAATATTTAATAAAATAAGGGTTCCTATTTTTGCTCAAGTAGAGTTTAATATAGATAAGCGACGTCAATTGTATAATTCATGAGAGATTAAACATATGAGGAAACGTTTATCTATGGGAATTATTATATTTTTAGTTT
>DAISYI010000034.1:9934-12598 GCA_036825385.1 Lachnospiraceae bacterium
GCGTTGCAGGGATAGCTTTAGGCTTTTCCCTGCATCGTAATTTACGGACTAAAGTAGAGAGACAGTGCAAAGCTAAATTTTTAAAAATGGTTCCTATGCGCTATAGCTCGAAATGTAAAAAACTAGGACATGTTGTGAGACTTGATTATGAGACTCATGATTATCTCCCAGGTGGAAATGAGAAGAAGGTTATTAAAAAATACCTTCAAGTATATTTACCATATGATTATAGTGAAGATAATCAATACAATATAATCTATCTTATGCATGGGATGGGTGGTGACGCTCAGACTTGGCTTGGAACTGATGAGGATCCAAGTATGGGGAAGAATTATTTGGATCATTTGATTGAAGATGAAAAAATCCCTCCTGTTATAGTGGTTACACCTTCGTATTATCAGGGGAAAGAAGCATATGAAACTGATGATTATGATTCGTCTCTTACGAAGTGTTTTGGTAAGGAACTTGAGAATGATGTTATGCCGCTCGTAGAATCAAAGTATTCTACTTATGCACAGAGGCCGGACAAGGATGGGTTTGAAAGCTCTAGAGAACATAGAGCGTTTGCTGGATTCTCTATGGGTGCTGTAACTACCTGGTATAGAATGATTGATTCTATGCGTTATTTCAAATACTATATGCCGTTCGCAGGTTCTCTTTATTGGGGCGTAGAAGCACTTGGCTCTGATGATGGAGAATGGGATGCATCTCAGCTTACGAAGGCTATTAAGGAACAGGGTTATAGTGCGGAAGATTATTATGTTTACTATGCAGTAGGTTCATTAGACTATGCTAGAGAGAATGTGGATCCGTCACTTGAGTCGATGCTGGATTTCCCGAAGTATTTTAAATTTGGACATCCGGATGATAAGGATGTAAACATTACTTTTGGGGTGGCGTTATATGAGTATCATACGCCTTCGTGTAGAAATAGATGTTTGTACAATGCACTTCCGATAATTATGAAGAAGATGCAGGCTGAAGAATAGGAAAGTAGATAAATTGCTTTTTCAGAATATGAGAATCTCCTACCGTTTGATAGGAGATTCTTTATTTTTTGCCTTATTTATGGTAAGATAGAGCTCCGCGCACTATCGCGGAAAAAGTAATGGAGGGAAAGTGATGTATAAGGGAAATGCATCACGAGAAAAAAATGAAAGAAAAAAAACTTGGACTTATGTCCCTAATTCTCATGATTTTTACATCAGTTTATGGCTTTAATAATATTCCAAGGTCATATTATCTGATGGGATATGCAGCTATTCCATGGTTTGCATTAGCTGGTATTTTATTCTTCTTACCATTTGCATTTATGGTAGCTGAATTTGGTTCAACATTTAGAAATGAAACAGGTGGTATGTATTCATGGATGCATAAATCAGTTGGACCGAAGTATGCATTTGTTGGAACATTTATGTGGTATACATCATATATTCTCTGGATGGTAAATGTATCATCAGGTATGTGGGTTCCTGTATCAAATATTATCTTTGGTGAAGATAGCACACAGAAGTGGAGCATCTTTGGCTTATCATTCCTTTCAGGAGCTAAGCTTCTTGGAATTCTTGGAATTCTTTTCTTTATCTTTATCACATATTTCGACTCAAAGGGTATCGACAAAATCAGCAAGGTTACATCAGTAGGTGGAACAGCGGTTCTTGTTATCAATATCCTTGTAGTAGTTTGTTCAATCGTTATGATTATTGCACGTCATGGTCAGTTTGTAGAACCATTCCACGGAATGGAATCTCTTAAGACACCTCTTAACGTGGCATATCAGGGTAGCCCTATTATGATTCTTTCGTTCGTAGTATATGCTCTTTTTGCATATGGCGGAATCGAAGCAGTAGGTGGACTTGTAGATAAGACAGAGAACCCTAAGAAGAACTTCCCTAAGGGTATTGTTATTTCATCATTGGTAATCGTAATTGGATACGCTCTTCTTATTATGTTTGTAGGTTCATTTACAAACTATAAAGAAGTTCTTGGTTCAGATAACATCACACTTGGTAATGTATCTTATGTAATCATGTCAAACTTTGCAGCTTCATTTGGTAGTGCTTTCGGTGCTTCAAAAGCTACACAGGTTATGATGGCACATACATTTGCAAGAGTATATGCTCTTATCATGCTTCTTGCACTTATGGGAGCTATGTTTACACTTGTATATTCACCACTTAAGCAGATTATCGATGGTACTCCTAAGGAAGTATGGCCAGGTAAAATGGGTGAAATCACAGAGGATGGAATGCCTAAGAATGCTATGTGGATTCAGTGTGTAATTGTTTGTGTAATGATTCTTTTAGTATCATTCGGTGGAAAGTCAATGCAGCAGTTCTTCGTAATCCTGACAGCAATGGTTAATGTAGGTATGACAGTACCATACCTCTTCATCTCACTTGCATTCCCTAAGTTCAAAAAGCTTCAGGGAGTAGATAGAAGCTTTGAGGTATTCAAGACTACTAGGTCTGCAAATATCTGGGCTACAGTAGTATCACTCGTACTTATTTTTGCTAATGGTGCAGCTATTCTTCAGCCAGCACTTACAGGTGATATAGTTACTACATTCTGGTCGTTTATCGGACCAGTTATCTTTGGATTTGCTGGATGGGCTATTTATACTCGTTATGAGAAGAAGGTTGCAGCAGACGAGAAGGAAATGGA
>DAISYI010000034.1:12608-13927 GCA_036825385.1 Lachnospiraceae bacterium
ATGCTGAGTCAGCTGAGTAATTAAATATTTGATTTTCTAAGGTGGTCTATGGCAAGCGAGGCTTGCTGTGGACCACTTTTTAATGCTATGAAGATAGAGTTATGGTAAGATTATAAAAGTGTTTTTTTAATCAAAGAGGAGTTTTTTTGAATGTTTATAATCAAAGGTTTCAAGAAAATAGAAGAAGATGTTCTTACAGTAGAAAATAAAGAACTGTGCATGAACTGCTGTAACTATACTAATTACAAGATTGTAAAGCGTTCTGAGCATTTTACATTATTCTTTATTCCTATTTTCCCGACTAGCATAAAGTATTCGCTTGAGTGTCCGCTTTGTACATACAAGATAAGACTTAAGCATTATGATATCGGCAAATATCGTATTAATCAGTAAAGGAAATTTATAGGAATGGGAGCTAAGTTAAACAATTATAATCGAAAGAAAAGCGTGCATGCATATATGGCCATTGAATGGGCGTTTTGGGAGAAACTAATAGCTTTTATTATTTTTATGATGGCATTGGCATCGCTACTTACGGAGTTTGATTTAAGAATGTTTATCGCATTCTCTAGTCACTTAATTATTATCGCGCTTCTCATAGCAATTAAAGCAAAGAGAACTACCAGAGCATATGAGTATCTTCAGGAGTATGGTCCGCTTATGATTAATCATCCTGAGTATACTCTTGTTGAATATAGTCAGGCAGTAAGACGTGACTATGATACAGTCAGAAGAGAGATTCTCTTCATGCGAAAAAAGAAAGTTATTTACGGAGGCTTTTACACAGGAGATAATAGGTTTGTTCTTGATGGCGACTTTAACCTTTATTATGTCCTTAGAAAAGAAAGATGGGATAGCGCAGTATTTGTCAGGAGTATAAATGCATGATTAATATACTTTTTATATGTCATGGAAATATATGTCGTTCGCCGATGGCTGAGTTTGTAATGAAAGATATAGTTGCGAAAAATGGAATGGCGGATGATTTTCATATTGAATCAGCGGCTACTACAACAGATGAAATCTATAGAGGAGTTGGAAATCCAATTTATCCTCCTGCTAGAGATACTCTTCTTCGTCATGGGATTAATCCGGGAGAGAAGAGAGCACGCCAGATGAGAAAGGAAGACTATTTTAAATACGATTTCCTTATAGGAATGGACGAAGAAAATCTAGAGGACATGAAATGGTTCTTTTCAAATGATCCCGAAGGGAAGATTTCACTCCTTCTCGATCATACAGGCAGCCCTCGTGATGTTGCAGATCCGTGGTATACCAGAAACTTTGATGTGACTTATAATGACGTGGTCGTAGGTTGC
>DAISYI010000034.1:13937-16533 GCA_036825385.1 Lachnospiraceae bacterium
GTCAAAGAAACGTTCAAAAACTACGTAAATGATTACAATCCATCTGATCCCAAAATTGCGCTCAAGATAGCTCACACATATCGCGTTGCAGAATTGTGTAATGAAATTGCTGAATCACTAAAAATGACAGAAGAACAGTGTGAACTCGCGTGGCTTCTCGGAATGCTTCATGATATCGGTAGATTTGAGCAGGTTAGAATCTATAATACATTTGTAGATGGTGATTCAGTAGATCATGCTGAATTCGGTGCGGATATGCTCTTCGGGAAAAAGCATATGATTCTACGATTCATTGATACCAGAAAATTTGATGAACTTATTGAGAAGGCGATTAGAAATCATAACAAACTTCATATTGCTTCAGAAATCGAAGGAGTAGAACTTACTTTCTGTCAGATTCTAAGAGATGCTGACAAGATAGATATTCTTCGAGTAAACATAGATACTCCAATGGAAGATATCTATAACACAACTCGAAAGATTCTTCTTACAAGCTCTGTTTCGCCAGAAGTAATGGAACAGGTTAGATTGAGACAGTGTGTCACGAGAGATGCGCGAAAGACACCAGTGGACCATCTGATTGGACATATGGCTCTTAACTTTGAACTAGTATTTCCTAGAAGTAAGAAGATAGTCTTAGAACAAGGGTATCTCGATAAGCTTTTTCAGTTCCCGACAGAGAATCCAGAAACAAAGAAATATATTGAAGAGACAAAGGTGCTCGTGACAGAGTTTCTTTTAAATGAATAAAAAATAGCCCTCCCAAAATCTCAATATAAGAGATTAGGGAGGGCTAATATTTTATGTATTAGAAATCGAATTAATCATCATTTTCTTCTTCAGAAGATGTTGTGTAAACTGTTCTCTTTCTAGCCATTTCATCGTTCTCGAGGTATTCGTCGTAAGTAGAAATCTTATCGATGATAGTACCTTCAGGAAGGATTTCGATGATACGGTTTGCTGTAGTCTGTACAATCTCGTGATCTCGTGAAGAGAAGAGAAGTACGCCTGGGAACTTAACAAGTCCAGTGTTGAGTGATGAGATACTTTCCATATCAAGGTGGTCAGTAGGCTCATCGAGGATGAGTACGTTTGAGTTTTCAATCATCATACGAGAGAGAAGTACACGAACTTTCTCACCACCAGAAAGGACTTTCATCTTCTTGATACCAGCGTCACCAGCGAAGAGCATACGTCCGAGGAATCCACGTACATATGTAGCATCTTTGATTTCTGAGAACTGTGTGAGCCAGTCTACGATTGTAAGGTCGTTTGCGAAGATCTTTGTGTTGTCCTTAGGGAAGTAAGACTGAGTAGTTGTTACACCCCATTTGTATGAACCCTCGTCTGGTTCCATCTCGCCAGTAAGAATCTGGAAGAGAGCAGTCTTAGCAGCTTCGTTACCGCCTACGAAAGCAATCTTGTCATCGTGTCCTACTGTGAATGAAACGTTGTCGAGTACCTTTACGCCATCGATAGTTTTTGAAATACCTTCAACAGTGAGGACTTCGTTTCCGATTTCTCTCTGTGGTCTGAAGTCGATGTAAGGATACTTACGGCTGGAAGGACGGATGTCATCGAGCTCGATCTTCTCAAGGGCTTTCTTACGTGATGTAGCCTGCTTTGACTTAGAAGCATTAGCAGAGAAACGAGCGATGAATTCTTTAAGCTCTTTAATCTGTTCTTCTTTCTTCTTGTTCTCTTCCTTGCGCTGCTTCATGATGAGCTGTGATGACTCATACCAGAAGTCGTAGTTACCAGCGTAAAGCTGAATCTTACCGTAATCGAGATCGGCGATGTTTGTACATACCTTGTTGAGGAAGTATCTATCGTGAGATACTACGATAACAGTATTCTCGAAGTTGATAAGGAACTCTTCAAGCCAACCAATAGCATCGAGATCGAGGTGGTTAGTAGGCTCGTCGAGAAGTAGGATATCTGGGTTACCGAAGAGTGCACGAGCGAGAAGTACTTTGACCTTGAGTGCACCATCGAGCTCCTTCATGAGCTTATAATGGTTTTCAGTGTCTACACCGAGACCGTTGAGGAGTGATTCAGCATCACTTTCTGCATTCCAACCATCCATATCAGCGAAGAGAGCTTCAAGCTCAGCAGCACGGATACCATCTTCGTCTGAAAAATCTTCCTTCATGTAAATTGCATCTTTTTCCTGCTTTACATCATAGAGCTTTTTGTTACCCATGATAACAGTATCAAGAACTGTGAATTCGTCGTACTTGAAGTGGTCCTGCTCGAGGACTGAAAGACGCTGTCCTTCTGTGATAACTACATCACCGCTTGTAGGTTCAAGTACACCAGAAAGTATCTTTAAGAAAGTTGATTTACCTGCGCCATTAGCACCGATAACACCATAGCAGTTACCTTCTGTAAACTTAACGTTTACATCTTCGAAGAGTGCTTTTTTACCAAATCTGAGGGATATATTGACACACTGTAACATAAAAATTTTCCTTTCAAAATCATTAAAATAAGCCATGTAGGCATACCTATTCTATTTTATAGGAAATTTCAGTTTTTTCAAGTGTGGAATGTATCACAAAATGAACACGGAAAAAATGGCTTTTCTATTGCTTTT
>DAISYI010000034.1:16543-17083 GCA_036825385.1 Lachnospiraceae bacterium
GTATTTAGGAGGGGATACATATCATGAAAAGAAAAATGGTAACTATGGATGGTAACCATGCAGCAGCACATGCATCTTATGCATTTACTGATGTAGCGGCTATTTATCCTATCACACCTTCATCTGTTATGGCTGAGGCTACAGATGAATGGGCAACAGCAGGAAGAACTAACATCTTCGGTGAAACAGTTCAGGTTACAGAAATGCAGTCTGAAGCTGGTGCGGCCGGAACAGTACATGGTTCTCTTGCTGCAGGAGCATTTACAACAACTTACACTGCATCACAGGGCTTGCTTCTTATGATCCCTAACCTTTACAAGATTGCAGGAGAAGGTCTTCCAGGAGTATTTGATGTTTCAGCACGTTGTGTAGCTACACACGCGCTTAATATTTTTGGCGATCACAGTGATGTATATGCTTGTCGTCAGACAGGATGCGCTATGCTTTGCGAATCTTCAGTTCAGGAGGTTATGGACCTTACACCAGTTGCACATCTTGCAGCACTTAAGGGACGTACACCTTTCATCAATTTCTTCGATG
>DAISYI010000035.1:0-5149 GCA_036825385.1 Lachnospiraceae bacterium
GTAGAACGTTGGTCTCCAAAACCAAATGTCGAGGGTTCGAGTCCTTCTGCCCCTGCTAAAGCTTAGGGATTATGCCTAAGCTTTTTTTATGTAAAAATTTAATAATTTTTAGTGCCACATGGCATAGATGGCGCGTTTTAAACTTGATATTTTATAAAGGCGCGTGTATGAGCGCAATCACGAAATAATCACAAAGTTTTCACTAGAAGTATGTATATCAATCGCGATTTTCGTGTTTTAATAATCATAGTTTTTTAAATGGATTTAAAGAATTGAGGTGTAGGAAACATGTGCAGAATTGAGTTGAAGAATTACGATGATGTAACTGAATTCGTAAAGACAGCTTCAAAATCTCATAGTGAAATCAACCTTGAAGGTGGCAGTGTATATATCGATGCAAAATCATTTCTCGGAGTTCTTTCTATGGGAATTAACAGAAAGTTAAACGTACGCGTAATTGGCGAAGACAAAGAATTCATAAGCAAGATTCAGAAGTTTGCAGTAGCTTAATATGAAATAAGAAAAGCATTTTTTGCGATGAAAAGCAAAAAATGCTTTTTTAGCAATATGAATATGTTTTTTACAAGAAACTTTGTGCCTTTTGGCACTTATTTTTTTGAAAATGTTGTATAATAGGAGAGGTTTTGTTTTCAGACAAACCTAATTGCTAGTTTTATGAAGGGAAATAGTTATGTTTAATTTAGCAATTGCGCAATCAGGTGGTCCAACAGCCGCGATTAATGCTTCACTTGCTGGAGTGATTAGAGAGTTCGCTGCAAATGATTCGTGTGATAAGATTTACGGACTTAGATATGGAATTACAGGTATCTTCACAAATGAGATAATCGATTTGGGAGAGACTTTCGACACGAAAGAGAAAATTGATACTTTATCATATACACCATCTATGTTTTTGGGTTCATGCAGATACAAGCTCCCAGATTTCAACAAGAGAGAAACTGTTGAAATTGCAGGAGACAAGTACGAAACAAATGAACTCTATGAAACTATATTCAAATTCTTCGAAGAAAAAGAAATAAAAGCATTTTTCTATATCGGTGGAAATGACTCTATGGACACCGTTCTTAAACTTTCACAGTACGCAACAGCGAAAAACATCGATGTGAAGATTGTAGGTATTCCTAAGACTATCGACAACGATCTTCCAAAAATCGATCATACACCTGGTTTTGGATCTGCTGCAAAGTACATCGCATCTTCATTTTTAGAGATTGCGCATGATACTTCTATTTATCGCGTTCCAAGCGTAACTATTGTAGAAGTAATGGGTCGTGATGCTGGATGGCTTACAGCCGCATCATCTCTTGCTCGAAACGAGTATTCATCTATCCCTGACAAGATTTACTTACCAGAAGTACCATTCGATGTAGGAAACTTCGTTTCAGATATCATTGGACTTCTCAATAAGAAGAGAAACGTAGTAGTAGCAGTTTCTGAAGGAATTAGAAATGCAGATGGTAAGTATATCTGTGAAAGCGAATCTACACATGACAAATTCGGTCATGTAATGCTTTCAGGAGCTGGCAAAGTTCTCGAGAACATTATCAAAGAAAGAATCGGAGTAAAGTGTCGTTCTGTAGAGGTAAACATCCTCCAGAGAGCAGCTGGACACCTTACATCCCTTACAGATATAAAAGAATCTGAGAAACTCGGTTCTACAGCTTTTCACGCAGCGCTTAACGGCGAAACAGGAGTAATGGCTGTATTAAATAGAAAGAGCGGTTCTAACGACTCTGAATATTTGGTAGAATATTCTACGGAGCCAATAGAAGGAATCGCAAATGGCGTCAAACTCGTTCCTAGAGAATGGATTAACTTTGCAGGAAACGATGTAACAGACAAAATGATTTCTTACTTAAAACCGTTAATAGTTGGAGAATGTCCGCTTCAGTTTGAGAACGGACTTCCGAAGTATCAAGGATTTTTGAAGAATTGTTAGAAACAGAGAAAGTACATTTTCATATCTCGGTCCGAAATCTCGTCGAGTTCGTTCTGAAATCAGGTGATATCGACGATAGATATGGCGATAGAGACCCAGTCCTCTCCATGAGAGAAGGCCAGCGAATTCACAAGATGATACAGCGTCGACAGGCGAGCGGTTACATTCCAGAAGTACAGCTTAAGTACCTCGTTGAATTCGACCGTTTCGAGTTTGAACTCGAAGGCCGCGCTGACGGCGTCATCTACGATACGAAGACGAATATTCCGATTTGTGTCGATGAAATCAAAGGTATCTATCAGGATTTGGACCAGATAGAAGAGCCTGTTCCTGTGCATCTCGCACAGGCGAAGTGCTATGCGTACATACTTTGCGAACAGAACAATCTCGAATCCATCAGTGTTCGAATGACATACTGTAATCTCGACACTGATGAGGTGAAAAAGCTTGAACAGCTTTACACTTATACAGAACTGAAAGAATTCTTCGACGGCGTTTGGAATCTCTACAAGCGCTGGGCTGAATTCGAATATGATTGGATTCAAAGTCGAAATGCCAATATCCTCGATATGACATTTCCTTTTGAATATAGAGATGGACAGAAGAAACTGATTGCAACAGTCTACAAGACAATCGTAGACGAAGGAACTACATTTATCGAAGCTCCTACAGGCTCAGGAAAGACCATCTCAACCCTATATCCGAGCATTCAGGCGCTCGGCAGAGGTCTTCTAGAGAAGATTTTTTATCTCACATCGAAGACCATTACCAAAAGCGTAGCAATTGATACTTTCCAGCTTTTTCACGACCATAAGACTCCTCTTAAGGTCGTTTCAATTACAGCGAAGGATCGTATCTGCTTTCTCGATGAGAGGAAGTGCAATCCAGATGATTGCCCATACGCAAAAGGTCATCTCGACCGCGTAAACGATGCGGTTTTCGACCTGCTTATTAGTGAAGACATCTTTACAGAAGAGAAGATAAAAGAATACGCTGAGAAACACATGGTTTGTCCATTCGAGTTCTCGCTTGATTTGTCACTTTGGTGCGATGCTATCATCGGTGACTATAACTACGTATTCAATCCGACTTCGTACCTGAAGAGATTCTTCGCAGACGGCGTACGTCATGATTACGTCTTCCTCATGGATGAGGCGCATAACCTCGTCGACAGAGGACGTCAGATGTATTCGGAAGTTCTACTGAAAGAGGATTTACTAAACGCGAGAGCTAAGCTCAAGAACTATGACAAACGCTTATATAACTGCCTCGGTAAGTGTAATCAGATTATTTTACGTTGGAAAAAGCATGATCCCAACTTTACTAGAGTTCTCGATATCGACGAGTTTTCACTTCAGATATTGAACTTGAAGGGTCAATTCGAACGCTTTTTCCAGAAGAGAATACACTTCGAAGGAGAAGATGAAGTTAGAGATTTCTACTTCAGAGTTCGAAATTTCTCGAATCTCTTAGATTATTACGGTGATCATTACCTGTTCTATGGTGAGACGAGAACTGACGGAACCTATGCCGTAAATCTTTCATGTATGGATCCTTCGGTCATGCTTCAGGAACGCCTCGACAAGGCGAAAGCTTCAGTGTTTTTCTCAGCGACACTTCTTCCGCTGAAGTACTATAAGAAACTTCTTTGCACTGAAGAGAAGCCAGTTGCAGTATTTGCTGATACGATTTTTAAACCTGAGCAGATGCACATCGTAAATGGTGTCGACGTTACGACGAAATACACAGCGCGTTCTGATGAAATGTACGACAGATACGCACGCTACATTTACGAAATTACGAATGCTAAGAAGGGAAATTACTTCGTGTTTTTCCCATCATATAAACTTATGAATGATGTCCTGTTTCACTTTGAAGCCTATAATACGGGAGCTAAAGTGATGGTGCAGGAAGCACAGATGACAGAAGAGGAGAAGAAGAGTTTCCTCGAAAGTTTCCGCGAAGAACGTGACGAAACGCTTATCGGATTCTGTGTGGTAGGAGGACTGTTCTCCGAGGGTATCGACCTCACAGGAGATAGCCTCATCGGCGTCATTATCGCCGGAATGGCACTTCCTATGGTATGCCGCGAGAACGAGCTGCTTCGAGATTACTTCGAAGATATAGAAAGAGGCTCGGGATTCAATTTTGCATACCTTTATCCAGGAATGTGCAAGGTTCTGCAGGCTGCAGGACGACTGATTCGAACCGAATCTGACAGAGGAGTGATAGCGCTTTTGGACGACAGATTTTCGAAGTCTGAGTATCGCGCAATCTATCCTAATCACTGGGGAAGTATCACGAGAGTAAGTGTAAATAGCGTCCGTGATACAGTTACGAAATTCTGGGATGAAACCTAGAAGATGTTTGAAATCAGGAGGCAACTCCGTTTCAATAAAGTACTTTTTGTTTTTGCATAAAAATGTGGAGGGTTAAAATGTCAAAAGTCAGACGTATCTATGTCGAGAAGAAACAGGACTACCAGGTAAGCTCGAAGTCTCTTCTTTCAGAGCTTCGTACTTATCTCGGTATCGATGGAATCGAAGGAGTCCGTATCCTCAATCGATATGATATCGAAGGTATCAGTGATGACACTTATGAGAAAGCTATTAGAACTATTTTCTCAGAGCCGCCTGTCGATGATGTTTATGAAGAAGAATTTGAGTTTAGTGGTAGAAGATTCTCTGTAGAGTATCTTCCGGGACAGTTCGACCAGAGAGCAGACTCTGCTATGCAGTGCGTGCGCTTTTTGGACGAAGAAGCAGATGTGAAGGTTCTCTCTGCGTTCACATACGTAATCGAGGGAAAGGTTTCAGACGCCGAGTTTGAAGCTATCAAAGCACACTGCATCAACCCAGTAGACTCTAGAGAAACTGGCGAAGTGAAGCCAGAGACACTTGAAATCGAATATAAAGTACCGAAAGACGTAGAAGTTCTTGAAGGTTTTACTAGTATGCCAGAGAGCGAGTTCAAATCACTCTATGACTCTCTTTCTCTAGCTATGACCTTTAAGGACTTCCTTTTTATTCGCGATTATTTCGAAAAAAACGAGCATCGCAACCCTACAATTACAGAGATTCGCGTCCTCGATACTTACTGGTCTGATCATTGCAGACATACTACATTCTCCACAGAATTAAAGAATATCGAGTTCGAAGATGGCTTCTTTAGAAAGCCTATGGAAGAAAC
>DAISYI010000035.1:5159-16271 GCA_036825385.1 Lachnospiraceae bacterium
TTATAAGGATCGCAACGACAAGTATGTCTGCCTTATGGACCTTGCAATTATGGGTGCGAAGGCGCTTAAGAAAGCAGGAAAGCTCACAGACCAGGAAGAGACAGACGAAATCAACGCCTGCTCAATTGTAGTTCCGGTAGAAGTAGATGGCGAAGTAGATGAGTGGCTCATCAATTTCAAAAATGAGACACACAATCATCCTACAGAAATCGAACCTTTCGGTGGAGCAGCTACATGTCTCGGTGGAGCAATTAGAGATCCGCTTTCAGGACGTACTTACGTATATCAGGCTATGCGTATCACAGGTGCATCAGATCCAACAGTACCTGTTTCAGAAACACTCGAAGGCAAGCTTCCACAGAAGAAACTTGTACGCGAAGCTGCACACGGCTACAGCTCATACGGTAACCAGATCGGACTCGCAACAGGTTACGTAAAGGAACTTTATCATCCATCATACAAAGCAAAGAGAATGGAAATCGGTGCTGTAATGGCAGCTGCTCCTAGAAAAGCTGTACAACGTCTCACATCTGATCCAGGAGACAGAATCATCCTCCTCGGTGGTCGTACAGGTCGTGATGGAATCGGTGGCGCTACAGGTTCATCAAAGGCCCACAACACAGAGTCAACTACAGAATGTGGAGCAGAAGTACAGAAGGGTAACCCACCTACAGAGCGTAAGATTCAGCGACTCTTCAAGCGCGAAGAAGTAAGCCGTCTCATCAAGAAATGTAACGACTTCGGCGCCGGTGGTGTTTCAGTCGCTATCGGCGAGCTCGCGCCAGGTCTTGTAATCGACCTCGACAAGGTTCCAAAGAAGTACGCTGGTCTCGATGGAACAGAACTCGCCATTTCTGAATCCCAGGAGAGAATGGCTGTAGTAGTAGATCCTAAGGACGTCGAGAGATTCCTCGCTTTTTCACATGAAGAGAACCTCGAAGCTGTCGAAGTAGCCGTCGTTACAGAAGAACCACGTATGATTCTAAACTGGCGCGGTAAGGAGATTGTAAATATCTCACGTGCTTTCATCGATACAAACGGTGCTCATCAGGAGACTGATGTATATGTCGAGTCACCTTCAGTCGAGGACAATTTCCTGAAGAAGTATGCTAACGAGGAAGTTAGCGATGCTCTCGATGCAGACGATTGGAAAAAGGCTGCAATCGCAACACTTTCAGATTTGAACGTTGCCTCAGAACGTGGTCTTGTAGAGATGTTCGATTCATCAATTGGTGCTGCGACTACGACTATGCCTTATGGTGGACTATATCAGCTTACAGAAACACAGGGAATGGTTTCAAAGCTTCCTGTTGGAAATCATAAGTGCGATGCAGTAACTATGATGAGCTACGGATTTGATCCATATCTTTCATCCTGGAGTCCATATCACGGAGCACAGTACGCAGTACTTAGCTCAATTTCAAAGATTGTTGCTATGGGTGGAGATGCGTCGAAGATTCACTTCACATTCCAGGAATACTTCAGACGTATGAGCGAGGATCCAAAGAGATGGAGCCAGCCTTTTGCAGCGCTTCTCGGAGCTTATCGTGCTCAGATGGAAACAGGACTCGCATCAATCGGAGGAAAGGACTCAATGAGTGGAACATTCGAACATATCGATGTACCACCAACACTTGTTTCTTTCGCGGTTGATATGGGAAATGCAAAGCATATTATCACACCAGAATTTAAGAAAGCTGGTAATCCAGTTTACTTTATAAAGCTAAGTTGTGATGAATACTCACAGCCTGATTTCAGATCAGATATGAGAATCTTCGCGAAGGTTCATAAGCTTATTACAGAGAAGAAGATAGTATCTGCTTACTCAGTTGAATCACATGGTGTAATCGAAGGCATCTTCAAGATGGGATTCGGAAATAAACTTGGGTTCAGAGCAGACAATGAAGTGGCTGTTCGTGATTTCTTCAAGCCATATATCGGTGCGCTCGTTGTAGAGCTTGCTCCTACAGCTGAGAAAGAAATGAAGGAATTCGATTCACTTCACCTCGGAACTGTAATCGATGGTGATTTCGAGTTCAGAGGATTTACTGTAACTCAGGATGAAGCGCTTAGTACTTGGCAGAAACCACTATCAAAGGTATTTCCTGAGACATCAGGAGAAGCTGATAAGGAGATTAAGCTTAAAGACTATGAATGTGTAGCTGATGGTGCTGTTCACAGCATTCATGTCTGCAAGAATCCTGTTGCAAAGCCTAAGGTATTCATTCCTGTGTTCCCAGGAACGAACTGTGAATTTGACAGTGCGAAGGCTTTTGAAAGAGCAGGAGCGACTACAGAAACAATCGTATTTAAGAATGGCTCCGCAGAAGATATCAAGGAATCAGTAGAAGCATTTAGACGAGCCATTTCAGATTCTCAGATTGTAATGTTCCCTGGTGGATTCTCAGGTGGTGATGAACCAGAAGGAAGTGCGAAGTTCTTCGCTACAGCTTTCAGAAATGAAGTTTTGAAGGAAGAGATGATGAAACTTCTGAATGAAAGAGATGGACTTGCACTCGGTATCTGTAATGGATTCCAGGCGCTTATCAAGCTCGGACTCGTACCATTTGGAGAGATTCGCACACAGCAGCCTGACTCACCTACACTTACTTACAATACAATCGGACGTCACATCAGTAGAGAGGTATACTTACGTGTACTTTCAAATAAGTCACCTTGGCTTTCACTTACAAATACAGGCGATGTATTTGTTAATCCAGCTTCACACGGTGAAGGAAGATTTGTAGCATCAGAGGAGTGGATTAAGAAGCTAGAAGAGAATGGACAGATTGCTACTCAGTACTGCGATCCATTCGGTAGAGTTACAGAATCTGGCGATTGGAACCTTAATGGCTCATATATGGCGATAGAAGGTATCACAAGCCCCGATGGACGTGTATATGGAAAGATGGCTCATTCAGAGCGTCGTGGAGATGGAGTGGCTATAAATATCTACGGAGAACAGGATATGAAATTGTTCGAAGCAGGTGTGAAGTATTTTCAGTAGAAATTAAGTGCTAGATTTTATCCTCTAATATAATAAAAGGCAGTGGAAGGTTTAAACCAACCACTGTCTTTTTACATTTCATTTTAGCGTTTTAATCTTTTTCCCATAGTAATTATTTCCTAGAAGAAGTTAACTTCTACAAGTAGGAGTCCAAGTGCGAACACTGTGATGATTCCCATAAGTGGCATGATGAATTTCAGCCATTTATCGTATGTTACATCAACCATTGAAAGACTCGCAAGAATGAGTCCTGTTGGTGTGATGAATGAAATGAGGCCTAGTCCATACATGTAGCAAGAGATGATTACATCTCTAGGTACACCTACTGAATCAGCAAGTGGTGCCATGATAGGAATTGAAAGTACTGCGAGTCCTGATGATGATGAAATGAAGAATCCGAGGATTATGAATACAAACATCATAAGGATTACAAAGATACTTGGGCTCATTCCAGATACGAGGTTTGACATATTGTAGAGGATTGTGTCAGATACGAGTCCGTTCTCGAGAACGATATTGATAGAACGTGCGATACCGATTACGAGAGCTACGCTCATAAGGTCTGCAGCACCTGAAACGAATTCGTCTACAAATACTTTCTCGCCCATTCCTGAAACAACTCCGATGATGATACCTGATATCATGAAGAGAGCTGTCATCTCATTGAACCACCAATCCTGGCTAGAAACACCCCATACCATGATAATGAATGTGATCAAAAAGAGGATGAGAATGATTCTCTTTCTCCATGTAAGTGGATCATCTGAGCTATCCTCTTCGAGGAACTTTGCTTCGATGTGTTCTTTAGAATCGAAGATAAGTGACTTTGAAGGATCCTTTCTTACCTTGTTTGCATACTTGATGATGTAAACAATAGTAATAAGTGTTCCGATCACAAGTCCAACGAGTCTAAACTTCATACCTTCTGTGAAGCTGATACCGGCAGCATTTGATGCGATAACAGTACAGAATGGGTTAACAGTTGAGAACATTGTACCTACAGCTGAACCCATGTAGATAGCTGCGATTCCGACCATAGCGTCGTATCCTGCAGCCAAGTATATCGGTATGATAATCGGGTAGAAGGCAATGGTCTCTTCGGCCATACCAAATGTAGTTCCGCCGAGTGAAATGAGAGCAGTAACAAAGATGATAAGGATGTACTCATGACCCTTTGTAAGTCTCGAAAGAGCGGAAATACCCGATCTAAAGGCACCAGTGTAATTGATTACACCTACGACACCACCAATCATAAATACGAAGAGGATGATGTCGATACAGTCCTGAATACCGGAAACAGGAGCGAGGATGACCTCCTTAACTCCCTGTGGGTTTGCCTTTACTTTCTGGTAAGTACCAGGAACCGCGATTGGCTTATTGATACTTCCATCAGTAAATTTTTTGATATCATTTTTGATACCGAGTTTGTCGAGTGTCTTCTGTGTTGCTTTGAGCTCTTTCGAACTTCCGTCTGGAAGTGTCTCAATGAAGACATTCTGTTCACCGTCATATGCGAGTTTTGCGTATGAACCAGCTGCAATGAAATGTGTTAGGATGGCCGCCAGAATCAGTACGATAAACAGTACTGTAAAGGCGGTTGGAAATGAAAGTTTTTTCTTCTTTTCCATAACTTATTCCCCCTATAGAAAGTTGATAATTACTGCTTATATATTATAACTTTATATAATTTTCCAAACAATATTTGTAAGACATATCATGAAAAAAATACAATACTATACAATATGTGGTATTGATATTTGGTGCTTGTTTAATGAAATAAATAATGTATACTTATGAAAGTGAGTTTTTGAGACAGGAGAATAAACATGTTTGAATTTATAAAAGCATTTATCCTCGGTATCATCGAGGGAATTACAGAGTGGTTACCAGTTAGTTCAACAGGACATCTCATCCTATTTAATAGTTTCTGGCCACTCGATATGTCACATAACTTTGTGAAGATGTTTGATGTCGTAATCCAGCTCGGCGCGATTATGGCGGTAGTAGTAATCTACTTTACAGAACTCTGGCCATTCAAGAAAGCAGATAGAAGTGTTGAGAATGTAGGCTTTTTCAGAGCTCATACGGACGAGAAGAAGATTTCTCTCTGGCTTAAGATTATAGTTTCAGTGCTTCCAGCTGTAGTGGTTGGACTTCCACTAGATGATTGGCTTGATGCACATCTTTACAATGCGATTACTGTTGCAATTATGCTTATCGTATACGGTGTGCTCTTTATTGTTGTTGAGAATTATAATAAGAAGAGAACTCCTAGAGTGGATAGTATAGAAGCTATTACATATAGAGATGCAATCCTCGTCGGATTGTTCCAGTGTCTCGCGATGATTCCTGGTACATCTAGATCTGGTGCGACTATCATAGGAGGAATCGTAATCGGACTTTCTCGTTCAGTAGCTGCAGAGTATACATTCTTCCTCGCTATTCCAACTATGTTTGGTGCGTCACTTCTCAAGCTTGTGAAGTTTGGACTTCATTTCAGCGCGATGGAAGCGGGAATTCTCGCGGTTGGATGTGTCGTGTCATTTGTAGTTTCTATTATTACGATTAAGTTCTTTATGAGCTTTATTAGAAAGCATGACTTCAAGCCTTTCGGTTTCTATCGTATCGTGCTTGGTTTCGTTGTAATTGGACTTGCTGCAGCTGGAATGCTTAGCGTTTAGTTGCGATTTAAGGTAGATTTGAATTGTGCGACATTTGCTGGAAGTAGAGTGATTTTTGCCAATATAAAAAAACACTAAAAAATCGTTGACATAGTCTTTTTGGTTTGATATATTATTACTCGGTCGTTGAGAGAACGACTGAGCAAATGGAATCATAGCTCAGCTGGGAGAGCATCTGCCTTACAAGCAGAGGGTCATAGGTTCGAGTCCTATTGGTTCCACTTACAAATGAATATTTGTAAACATGGCGAGGTAGCTCAGCTGGCTAGAGCACGCGGTTCATACCCGCGGTGTCGAGGGTTCAAGTCCCCCTCTCGCTACTAAAAAAGGAAGCGTTTATCGCTTCCTTTTTTTGTGTCTTCTGTCAAGCGCCTATGTACTCTTTTTTCTTGGTTTCTAAAGTCTCAGGAAATTCCAACTTCTCGGCGCTTTCTATATTTTCTTTTGCATAGTTTTCGTATGCTTTTCTATAGTGCTTCTGGCGAGCCCAAATATCATCTGCTACAGGTCCCCATTCTTTTGAATAATTATCACACTTTGCGCAGAGGTGTTCAACGCTTTCCTCTGATTCTTCATTGGTACCATGGGCTCCAGATCTTGCTACCATCTCACGAAGAAGCTCAGGATTTTCAAGCATTGGGCATGGTCTTAAATGGTTCTTATTGAAAGGCTGTCCCTTGTGATATTCCATGAAAAGAGGGCTCTGAAGCATCTCAAGTATTGAATGAGTATGAATATTAGTGTTGGAGAAGTGGATAAATACGCAGGGCTCTGCATCTCCACTTGAATTGATGTGGAAGTAGTTTCTTCCGCCAGCGATACAGCCACCAACTGCCTCTCCATCATTCTGGAAATCCATAGGGAAGAACCCTATATCGCACTTGTCACTTCTAAGGTATCTGATTTGATCTACCATCTTTCTTCGCTGCTCTACAGTAGGCATAAGCTCTGGTACCGCATTATTTCCTACTGGCATATAGTGGAAAAAGAATCCGAATCTTGCGCCTTTTTCAGCTATGAACTCGATGAACTTAGGGTCAGTTACTGCCTCGATATTATTTCTTGTATAGCAGATGGAAGTTCCATAGACAATTCCGTATTTCTTAAACAGGTCCATGGCTTTCATTACAGCGTCATAATGACCAATTCCACGTCTCGCATCATTTGTATCAGGAGTACCCTCGATAGAAAGCTGAAACGTGATATTTCCAAGTCTTACAACTTCCTTACAGAAGTCCTCATCAATTAAAGTGGAGTTGTCAAAAATAGAGAACTCAACATCATTGTGCTTTTCAGCAAGACGCAGTACATCCTTTTTTCTTACAAGAGGCTCCCCGCCTGTCAACATGTATAGGTAAACACCGAGCTCTTTTCCCTGGGTAATGATATTATCCATGTCTTCAAAAGACAGGTTGTGCTTAGGACCATAAGTACCGGACCAACAGCCCTGGCAATGCATGTTGCAGGCACTTGTAGGATCAAAGAGAATAAGCCACGGGATATTGCATCCGTACTTTTCCCTGTTTGCCCTGATCATCTTGGTACCTCTGAAAAAGGCCTCATAACCAAGGTTAAGCATTGTCATCTTGGCAACGTGAGGATCTGTCTCATCAACTACTTTATTTATAAACTTGACCCATCTATTGTCAGGGTCCTTGAAAGCTTCTCTTACCTGATCAAGCTTGTCCTTTCTTGCTCCATCTTTCCCCCAGAATTTCTCTGCCTGATCTACGAGTTTTAAATACGTTTCTGTTCAGTTCTCAGTTTTGTCGAGATTTGCAAGAAATCTATCGATCAATAGGCTAAATGCCTGTCTCTGCGCTTTGTGAGATAAGTTTTCTACTAATTCCATACTTGTTATTCCTCCCCTTTAGGTGTTACAATCGTTTTGATGTTACAAGTGTAACGCCGCAGGAGATGCAATTCAACGGCTCTACTCTCGGACATGACAGTAGAAGTGTCAATTGGCGCGACGTGACATAATCACTTATTTTGTAACAACAGGGGAAAAGAAATATGAAAGCCACTAAAGAGCCTTTGACAGAAATGCAGAAAAAAGAAGTTCTGCGAATGAATAACAAAGAGTCTAACCAGCTGACCAGAGAATGCCTTCAGCTTGCGCTTATGCACCTAATGGGCGAACACCCGTATGAAAAAATCACTGTCAGTGAGATCGTGCGTCGTGCTGGAGTTTCACGTACTGCCTTCTACCGTAACTATACTGACAAGGAAGATATTTTGCATGAACTCGGTAACAAACTGATAAAAAGCATAGCAGAAATTTGTGAAAAACCAGAACTGCATGAGAATCCTCATCAGTGGTTTGAAGATGTTTTTCGTACCATCCGCGAGGATAAAGAAACCATTGCCATGTTTGATCAGGCAGGTATATTGAAACATGAGCTCTTTTCTGGCAGGTCCATATCAGAACTTCTGTATCCTACAACAGATACAGAGATCAAATACATCAAGCTTGCTTCAGAAGCAGCTTTTTTTCAGATACTTATCAGCTGGTTCAGAGAAGGGATGCAGGAAAGCGAACAGCGCATGGCTGATATATGCGTAGAAATGTTTGATAACACATTGAAAATACTGTCATAAAACATAAGAAACCTAGGAGATAACTCCTAGGTTTTTTCATTGTTCATAAAGTTTTCAGAATTTATGCAAAGTTAATAATATTTTGCATAAAAGTTAAAAGCGGATTATGTACTTTTGTAGACACAACATTTATAATATTAAGTAGTTGTAAGTTATTTTAACTATTTTTTTGTTGTTAGGTGCAAATCATATTGAACTGGAGGCAAGCAATATGGGTAAGAAGAAAGAAACTGCAGCAGGAGCAGCGAAACCGAAACTGAAGAAGAGTATCAGTAGAACGCTTCTTCTTGTAATTCTTCCTGTAGTTATGATTAGTATTTTAGGAATTATTATCTTTCTGAACAATCAGGCTTCAAAGAGCTTGGTAGAAGTTTCTAAGATGGATCTCGAGGCTGAAACTGAGAAGAGCGCGAGAGAGATGGGTACTCCTTTCCAGATGCTGATGTCGAAGTTTGGTCAGTATGCGGATACTTTGGAGAACGTTGCTTTTCCAAATCATGAGGCTATTATGGCATACATCAAACCGTCTGTAGATTATCAGCCAGTTGAGAATACAGGCATTTATCTTGGCTTTGATGATGGATCATATTTATTTGCAAATGGTTCTAAACAGCCGGATGACTGGGATCCTCGTACTCGTGGCTGGTACAAGTTTGGTATGGAGAATGATACATTCAAAGTAACAGATGCCTATTTGGATTCGGTAGCAAATAAGACTTGTGTTACATTCGCACGTCGAGTAGACCTCAATGATGGTACGAAGGTGGTTATGGCTATGGATGTGTATCTTTCTGATATGCAGGAAGTTACTTCTAAGCTAAAACCAATGTCTACTGGTAGAACAGCTATTTTTTCAAATACTCAGTTTATTTCTTATTCGAAGAAAGAATATAATGGCAAGAATCTCGATGATGTAAAGAGTGATTACGTTAAGGGACTTAAGGAATATGCTTTCGATGAGAAACAGACAGAAGTAATCGAACTCGAGCAGGATGATGGTACGAAGAACTATGTAGCGAAGTACACGATGCCTGGTACAGGATGGGTTGCTCTCTCTGTAGTAGCAGAGAAGGATGTCCTCGCTGAAGCTACTAGATTCAGAAATATTGCTTTTGCAGTTATGGCTGCAGTTCTTATTGCTATTACATTAATCGTTCTCTTTGCTATTAGAACGATTATCGCTAAGCCTGTAGGACAGCTTTCAGATAGTATCCTTAAAGTATCTGAGGGTGACTTTACTACAGACATGCCGAAGAGTAAGGGCGATGAAATCGGTCTTATTGCAACTGAGATGGCTAATTACGTAGCTCGTATGAGAGATACTATTAGAGGTATTCAGGGAAGAGCTGATCAGCTGAAGACTGACTCTGATTCATCGAAGGAAGCTTCGAACTTCATGACTAGTGAAGCTAATGATCAGTCTGTTTCGATGGAACAGATTCAGGATGCTATGGATGGTATCACTAGAGCTGTTTCAGAACTTGCTGAGAATGCTACAGACCTCGCTCAGTCAGTATCTGATCTTACTGCAAATGGTAATGATACGAACCAGGTTATGCTGGATCTCGTAAAGCAGGCTGATGTAGGTCAGAAGGATATGCTCAATGTAGAAAGCAATATGGGCAATATCACAGAGTCTATGAGTGAAATGAACGACGTAGTTAACGTAGTTCGTGAATCTGCTGACAAGATTAATGAGATCGTTGAAATGATCGATTCTATCGCAAGTCAGACAAACCTCCTTTCACTGAATGCTTCTATTGAGGCTGCTCGTGCAGGTGAGGCTGGTAGAGGATTCGCAGTAGTTGCTGATGAAATCGGTAAGCTTGCTGCCAACTCACAGGATGCTGCCAAAGAAATTGCAGACATTATTACTGGTATTACAGGTGAAATTGCTAAGCTTTCAGAGAAGTCTCATGAGAACATGTCTGCAATCACTGAAAGTAGTGATGCTGTTAAGCAGGCAGGAGATAGCTTTAAGGTCATCTTCGGTGAGCTGGATAATGCAGCCAATACTATGCAGAATATGATTAACATGATGAATAACGTTAACGATATCGCTTCAAACGTAGCTGCTATTTCTGAAGAGCAGTCAGCAAGCTCACAGGAAGTTATGGCTACAGTAGAGAATCTCGTTACATCTGCAAATGGAATCGCAGATACATCGAAGAATGTAGAAGACTCTGCAAATTCAGTTTCAGATTCAGCGGTTTCTATCCATGATGCACTCAGCAGATTTAAGATTGATTAATCGTCAGTCTGGGATATAATAACAAGGACCGCATTTATGTGCGGTCCTTGATTTTTGGGAGGAACAATTATGATACGTGATATTATGCGAGACCCTATATTTTTGCAGGAGAAATCGGAACCTGCTACAGCTCGCGACAAGCATATTATCGATGATTTGGTAGATACACTTCGTGCTCACCAGGAGAATTGTGTCGGACTTGCTGCTAACATGATTGGCGAGAAGAAGCAGATTATAGCAGTTATGGTAGGACCATTTATAGTTCCTATGGTGAATCCTATCATTACGAAGAAGAGTGGGGAATATATGACGGAAGAGAGTTGCCTCTCGCTCGAAGGCACACGCCCTTGCATCCGTTTCCGTGAAATCGAGGTCGATTACTTCGACCAGAACTTCGAACCCCAGCATGGCGTATATACAGACTTCGTAGCCGAGATCATTCAGCACGAAATACAGCACTTCGATGGGGTACTGATCTAGGTTTATTATTTTGAGTTGTAGAAAAGAGCTGCATGACAGCCAATGTCATTAAGTTAAGATGATACAAAAAGATCTTTATATCAAAATGATAT
>DAISYI010000035.1:16281-17051 GCA_036825385.1 Lachnospiraceae bacterium
CGGAATATCCGAATGATACTACAGGAGCTGGTAATATCGATATCAACGGAACAGAATACACACAGATAACAACAAATTATGGAAATACCGGAATTATTCCAAAATTTCAGATTTGTTTTTGTGGGAATAACTTTCTCCTGACTAGAGCAGTATAGTGGCACCGAAAGTTATTCCCACAACTTGCTTTTACCTATTTTGGAATAATTCCGAGTAAATCAAGTTCAAGAAAATGAAAAATTGTTATTCCAAAACTTGCAATTAGGGAACTTAGGGATAACCAGCCAAACATGACCTTAATTCGGGTTATTTAAAGCAAGTTATTTTCCTTGATTTGGAATAACCCGCTCATCATTGTTACATTCTGATTGATCTTAACATGGTGATAAGTACAGTTATCTTTTGCTGCTTGTTTACCATTGAATCATGTGCATTATGTATGTCAATGGTGCTTCGCACCGCAAGGCGGCCACGCCATTGACATACATAATTCGCACATGATTATTATTTATCAAGCAGCCAAAGGATAAAACTGGTTTTACGCAAGCAAGTTATTATTACCGTCAGCCCACATTTGTATTACAATATACCAAGACCATAAAGATAGAAAGGCAGATAACATGAACTTCATTTACGTTGCACTTGGTGGCGCACTTGGCGCTGTTCTTAGATACTCAATCAGCTTGATCCCGCTGAAATCAAGCTTTCCGTTCCTGACACTTATCACAAACATCCTCGGTGCAATCCTAATCGGCTTCGTAGTCGGTTTAGCA
>DAISYI010000036.1:0-10990 GCA_036825385.1 Lachnospiraceae bacterium
CCATTCGTCTCAACTGCTATTCTAATTCCATCCTTTGCCATCTGACGGAAGAATTCCTTAGGAACTGAAGTGTCCTCAAAACCAGTTGTAAATCCAATAAACATATCATTCTTGAAAGAAGCAACTGCTGCTTTAAGCTCCTGCCCCTTTGAGAATGGTAAGAAACAATAGAATCCACGAATATATACATCGTAACCAGGTAAAACTGATACATTTCCAATATTTGTAATAGTTGTAGTATTTGCAAGAGCCGCTCTCGTATATACTACTCTCATTGCCAGATTCTTCAAAGGAAGAGGAACTGCTCTAGCTACGAAGAAATCTTGATTTGAAACATTGTAAGAAAAAATAGACTCCAAATGCTCCTTCGTCTTCTGCGAATCAACACTGAGCTTTGTAATCTCCATAATTTCATCAAAAGTATAATCATCCTTCTCCGGGAAAAATTCTGCTGAAATCATTACGAAGAAGTTCTTCGTAGTGTTTGACTCAAAGAAAGGTCGTAAGTTTACCGGAATTGCAACGCGGATAGGTTTTTCCGGTGTAATCTCTCCATTGTAATTCTTATATGCACTGTAAATATAGCAAGCAACAATGTAAGTGTTGATAGAAGTCTGATATGTCTCCTTCGCAACACGCTTGATTTCATTTACAGGAAGAATTCCGAGGATAGTTCCGAAGCCGTTATACGCAAGCTTCTCGCCCTTGATAATAAAAGCTTTCTTCGTCTTGTAGCCACCTACATTATTTCTCTTATAATTCTTAAGGAAGCTATCTTCTCTATCGAGAGATGTTTCATTTGAAAGGCCATCGCCATATTTATCCTTGAGTTCTGGATGAAGCAGACGAAGGTACTGATATACGATTTCACGTAAGAAACCTACGCTACCCATTCCATCTGCAAGCGCATGGAAGGCTTCGAGGTTAATTCTATTCTTATAGTAGCTAAGCGAGAAAAGATAGCTGTGATTTCTGTTAGGGTGGATGAGACGACATGGATAATCATCCTCTTCATACACGCGCGGAGCCTTTTTCCCATTCTCCTCGAAATAATACCAGAATACACCTGTGCGTAATCTTAAATTAAAACCTGGAAATTTAGGAAGAACGATATCAAGTGCCTTCTGTAAGCGCTCAGGGTCTACGTCTTCCTTCATGACTGCAGAAATTCTATAAGTGTTAGTCATCTTTTCTCCAGCAATAACCGGAAAAATGTTGGCTGTATTATCTAATTTTTCCCAATTAATAAATTTTCTACTCAATTTTTTAATCCCGTATTCTAAACTGCCAAAACTTCAAATTGATATTAAAAAAAGACTAGGACAATAATGTCCTAGTCTTATTGTAACCGACTTTAATTAAAATGTCATTTACAGAAAGATATATTTCAAAACAAAAAGAATTGCGAGTACATACATAAGTGGTGTAATCTTCTTCTTTTCGCTTGTAAGAATATTTCCTGCAAGGTTAATTACAACGTATGAGATAACTCCAAGTGAGATACCTTCAGCGATGCTGTACATGAGTGGCATGCTGATGATTGTAAGGTAAGCAGGTACTGCTTCTCTCAAATCATTGAACTGGATATCGAGAACAGCTGAAATCATAAGGAATCCAACATAAAGAAGCGCTGGAGCTGTTGCGAATCCAGGAACTGATGTGAATACTGGTGCGAAGAGTACAGCTACGAGGAAGAGGAAACCAGTTACAATTGATGAAAGTCCTGTTCTAGCTCCTGCAGCAACACCTGCTGATGACTCAACAAATGTAGTTGTTGTAGAAGTACCGAGCATAGCACCTACGCAAGTTGCGAGCGCATCTGAAAGAAGTGCTGGCTTAACTCTAGGAAGCTTTCCTTCTTCATCGAGCATTCCTGCTCTATCTGAAACACCGATAAGTGTTCCGATTGTATCAAACATATCTACAAAGAGGAATGAGAATACTACGATTGCGAAGTTTACGATTCCTACCTTTGAGAAGTTGAGATTGAAACACTGACCAGCTGTAAGTCCGAGCTTTGTGAAATCTGTAAGCGCGAATGTTGGGTAAAGTGAGTAGAATCCTGCCTTAGCATCTGGAACATATACTCCACAAGCCTGCATAATCATACCGAGAATCCATGTGAAGATGATTCCGATAAGAAGTGATCCACGAACCTTCTTTACTTCAAGAATTACGATAAAGAGTAATCCAATGATAGCAAGGAGTGCACAAATACCCTTTGTGTGCCATTCTTCAACAAAGTTAACATAAGTTACAAGAGTTGATGGTGAGTAAACTACGATATGTGCATTCTGGAAGCCGATAAATGCTACAAAAAGACCGATACCAGCGCCTACACCCTTTTTAAGAGTCATAGGTATTGCATTGAAGATAGCTTCACGTACGTTTGTAAGTGAAAGGATGATGAAAATAACACCTTCAACGAATACTGCAAAAAGTGCAACCTGCCATGGATAGTTCATCTGTCCACATACTGTATATGCGAAGTAAGCATTAAGTCCGAGACCAGGTGCAAGTGCAAATGGGTAGTTTGCCATGAGACCCATGAGGCATGTACCGATAAATGCAGCAAGACAAGTAGCCATAAGAATAGCATCTCTATCCATTCCTGAAGCAGAAAGGATATTTGGGTTAACTGCTAAGATATAAGCCATTGTCATAAAAGTAGTAATACCACCGACTACTTCTTTACGAACCGAAGTACGATTCTCTTTCAAGTGAAATAATTTTTCTAACATATTTCCTCCCCGAAAACAATTAGTTAATAAGTACTAGATAGAATATTTCTTGGTATATTCTTTAACTGCAGCCTTAAATTCGCCTTGCTCTTCGGCTTTAAGAGCATTTACAAAAACATGATTTTCAAGTGCATCATCCTCATTCACCTGAATCATGGTTGCTGCCACATTTGAGCAGTGATCTGCAATTCTTTCAAGATTGATATACAGATCTTCGATTACGATAGAATTGGCAATAGCACATTTGCCTTTCTGTAATCTCTTGATATGATGCTTCTTCGCTTTTCTATCGATATTATCGATAGCTTCTTCGAAGGCTTCAACCTTACGAAGTTCGTTATCATCACGAGCGATGTAAGCTTTAATCGTCATATCTACGATATCCTGAACAGCAGTTACATACTTCTCGATTTCAGAATTTGCTTTATCTGTAAATACGAGTTCTTTTTCCTGCATGATTTCTTTAATTTCAATCATATTTCTAGCATGATCAGAGATTCTCTCGAAACTTCCGATACACTGGAAGATTTCGGTGACTGTCTCACTATCTGCCTGATTGAGTGGTTTAGAAGAAAGCTGAACAAGGTATGTTCCTAGCTTATCTTCATATTTATCTACAGATCTCTCGAGCGCGATAACCTTGTCAATTTTGTCCTGATTATATTTGCCCTTGATTACATCTCCTGAAAGGATGAGACATTCGCGAGCCAAATCAGCCATTTTATTTGCTACATTTACAGTCTGAGCAACAGCGAATGTAGGTCTCTCAAAGAAACGCTCATCAAGCATAGCAAGTTCCTTTGTGAACTGTGATTCGTCGTCTGGGTCCTGACCCTTTACTGTAGCTGAAGCAAGCTTAACTAGAAGCTTGTGGAATGGAATCCAAATTACAGTAGCAATCACATTGAAGCATGAATGTGTAAGAGCGATACCAAATGCATTCGCACTCTGATCAAAGAAAGCAAAGTTCATTACTGCATTCAAAGCATAGAAACCTATCATAAATACGAGCGTTCCTACTACATTGAAATATAAATGAATAAAAGCTGCTCTCTTCGCATTCTTCTTTGCACCAACAGCAGAAATAAGTGTTGTAACACAAGTTCCGATATTCTGTCCCATGATGATTGGCAAAGCAACACTATATGAAACAGCTCCTGTTGAACAAAGTGCCTGTAAGATACCTACTGATGCAGATGAACTCTGAATGATTGCAGTAAGTAACATACCTGCGAGCATACCTATAAATGGATTTCTGAATTTAATCAAAAGACTAGTAAATTCTGGCACATCAGAAAGAGGGGCTACAGAAGTAGTCATGGTTGTCATTCCGAACATCAGAACTGCGAAACCAAGGAAAATCTGTCCTACGTCGTGATTCTTCTGTTTCTTGGTAAACATAAGTAATATGATACCAATAAGTGCAAGAATTGGAGTCCAGCTAGTTGGTTTAAGTAGCTGCACTGCTAGAGATGATCCTTCGATACCCGAAAGTGAAAGGATCCAAGATGTAATTGTAGTACCGATATTGGCACCCATAATGATACCAACGGCCTGATTAAGGCTCATGATACCTGAGTTAACAAAACCTACTACCATAACTGTGGTAGCTGCAGATGCTTGAATAATTGCTGTAACGATAGCTCCGAGGAAGACACCCTTAAGAACTGTATTAGTAAGTTTTTCCAAGATGCCTTCGAGCCTACCGCCAGCGGTCTTCTCGAGGCCTTCACCCATTATATGCATTCCATATAAGAAAAGTGAAATGCCTCCGATTAGACTTAAAACATTAAAAATGCTCATTTCGCTAATTATTTATCCTTTTTCTCATCAACAAATGCGTCTTCAGGCTTTTCTACAAAAGCAATTGCAGATTTCTGCATTGGAATACGGCAGTTCTTGTTTGAACCGAATTCAACAATAACAGTATCATCCTGAATGTCAATAACAGAACCATAGAATCCACTTGTTGTAAGTACTGTATCCCCTACTTCAAGCGCGTTCATCATTTCGTTCTTCTTCTTATCTTCTTTCTTCTGTGGACGAATGATGAGGAAGTACATGAATGCAAACATCACTACGATCCAGAAGAGGAGAAGTCCTGTCTGAGAAACTCCTGCTGCTGATTTTGACAATAATAAAGTCATCGCCTTTTAATCCTCCTTAAAAAAACAACTGCGGAATTCATTTTATCTGAATGGTTTCATAAAGTAAAGGGGAAAAAGGTTAGATGAACTGGTTTTTTCCTAAAAAAGGAAAAAACCTTACATTGGGTGAGACTCGCCATATGCGATATCATCTAACATCTTATTTTTGAAGTCTTTGTATCTGTGTTCTTCGATTGCTGTTCGTATGTTTTCCATCAATCTATTATAGAAAGAAAGGTTGTGGAGAACGAGGAGTCGCATTCCAAGCATTTCCTTTGCTTTCAATAGATGGTGGATGTATGCACGTGAGTATGACTGGCATGCCGGGCAGTTACATCCCTCTTCGATTGGTCGGAGGTCGAGTTCAAATCTCTTATTATGAAGATTGAGCTTTCCGTGAGCTGTGTAAGCATGGCCATGACGACCGTTACGGCTAGGATATACACAATCGAAAAAGTCTACTCCTCTATCTACCGCCTCAAGAATATCACGAGGTGTACCTACACCCATAAGGTAAGTAGGCTTGTCCTTCGGAAGATGTGGAGCCGTGAATGAAATCGCTTCATACATCTCTTCTGGTGTCTCACCTACGGCAAGTCCACCGATAGCATATCCATCCATATCGAATTCTGAAATCTCTTTCGCATGAGCCACTCTGATATCTTCAAAGAGCGCACCCTGATTGATACCGAAGAGAAGCTGATGAGGATTAACGGTATCTTCCATCTGATTAAGTTCAGCCATTCTCTTCTGGCATCTCTTCAGCCATCTAGTAGTACGAGCAACTGAATCCTCTACATACTTTCTCTCTGCGCGAGATGATGGGCACTCATCGAAAGCCATCGCGATAGTCGAACCGAGATTAGACTGAATCTGCATACTCTCTTCTGGTCCCATGAAGATCTTTCGACCATCGATATGAGACTTGAATGTAACGCCTTCTTCCTTAATAGCACGAAGTCCAGCGAGTGAAAAAACCTGGAATCCACCAGAATCTGTGAGGATAGGCTTGTCCCAGTTCATAAACTTATGTAGACCACCGAGCTTCTTAATCATCTCATCACCAGTTCTTACATGAAGGTGATATGTATTTGAAAGAGAAACCTGTGTATTAATGCTGCGAAGATCATCAGTAGAAACACCACCTTTGATTGCTGCTACAGTTGCAACATTCATGAATAGTGGAGTCTGAACTGTACCGTGTACAGTCGTAAACTCTGCTCTCTTCGCATCTCCATCAGTAGTATTAATCTTATATGTAGAATTCTTTGACATATTACTCCTCTTCGTTTCTATAAAACTTCTTTATGCCATCCATTGTAGATGCCATATTTTTTAACAATAAATCGACTACCGTTATTGCAGCCATTGATTCAACTACAACCACAGCACGAGGTACTATAACAGTATCGTGACGACCTGTCACTGTCACATTGCACTCTTCACCAGATTTGTTTACTGTGTTCTGCTCGACGCCAATTGAAGGTGTCGGTTTCACAGCAGCTCTGAAAAAGACGGTGTCACCGTCAGTAATGCCTCCTAGCACACCTCCCGAGTGATTTGAAGTCTTAATAACCAGATCTCCGACAATTCCAAACTCGTCGTTATTCATTGAGCCTTTGTTCTTCGCAGCTTTAAAGCCCTCTCCAATTTCGAAACCTTTGATAGCCCCGATAGACATAATGCCATGAGAAAGCTCCGCTTCAAACTTATCAAAAACAGGTTCACCTAAACCTATAGGAAGACCTGTGATTTCACAAGCGATAATTCCACCCACAGAATCTCTACTCTTCTGAACTCTTCTCAGCATAGACTCAGCCTTCTTGCATGCTTCGTTATCTGGCATGCAGAGCGGATTGTTATCGATTTCCGAGAAATCCTTCTTCCATATACAAATCTCAGCTATCGATTCTGTGTAAGCGGTCACCTTGATTCCCATCTCTCGAAGGATGAGAGAAGCAATTGCTCCTGCACAGACTCTAGCCACTGTTTCGCGGCCAGATGATCTTCCGCCTCCACGGTAATCTCTGATACCGTACTTTTTCTCAAAAGTAAAATCAGCATGACCAGGGCGATAGATATCTTTTATATCTTCATAAGAGCTAGAATCCACATCACGATTTCGAACGATAAATGTGATTGGAGTTCCTGTCGTACGACCGCAAAAAACGCCCGACACAATCTCAAACTCATCCGTTTCCTTGCGGCTTGATGCTGAGAAAGACTGACCAGGGCGTCTTCTACTGATATAGTTTTTAATAAATTCTAGGTCTAATTCGATACCCGCCGGACAACCGTCAATCACACAGCCAAGTGCATCGCCGTGTGATTCACCGAATGTCGTTACTCGAAATAGATTTCCAAAACTTGATCCACTCATAGAGAGTTCTCCTCTTAATCCTCAATTCGTCTTAAGATATCTCCAGTTTCTGGAACACTTGAAAGTTTAACCTGGATAGGTTCCTTCGCATGAGGTGCACTATCCACTTCCTCACCAAACTGATTCTTGATACCGAGAACTTCAGCATCAATATTAGTTCCGTCCGGTTTCATGATTTCGATATGCTCACCTACAGAGAACTTGTTCTTCTGAAGCATATGGAAATACTCACCTTCAAACTCACCTACAGAGCCGATGTATGTAGCTCCGTTTACGTAAGTATTATTGTCGTAAATCTGATCCTCTTCTGTTGGTTTTCTATAGAAGAAACCAGTTGTGAAAGGACGATATGTTGTAAGCTTGATCTCATCCATGAAGTGAGACTTGTTTGCCTCATACTTCTCTGGTGATTCGAGATAAGCATCGATTGCGTTTCTATAAGCTCTAATTACAGTAGCAACGTATAGAGCCGTCTTCATACGGCCTTCAATCTTAAGACTATCGATACCTGCATCAATCATATCTGAAAGATGCTCGATCATACAGAGATCCTTTGAATTCATGATGAATGTTCCACGTTCATTCTCATAAACTGGAAGGTACTCACCAGGACGATTCTCTTCTACGAGAGCATATTTCCATCTGCACGGATGTGTGCACTCACCTCTGTTTGCTTCACGACCTGTAAAGCAAGCAGAAAGAAGACATCTACCAGAGTATGAAATACACATCGCACCATGTACGAAACTTTCGATTTCCTTACCTTCTGGAATATGGTCCTTGATTTCTTTGATTTCTTTAAGCGAAAGCTCACGAGCAGTTACGACACGAGTCGCACCCTGCTGATACCAGAAATTTGCTGTCTGATAGTTTGTATTATTCGCCTGTGTAGAAATATGAAGATCGATATTTGGACAGTTCTCCTTAGCGAGCATGAACATACCAGGATCAGCCACAAGAATAGCATCCGGCTTAATCTCTGCAAGTTCTCTAAAATACTCTGCTGCGCCTTCAAGATCATAATTATGAGCGAGAATATTCGCTGTGATATAAACTTTCACACCATGCTCATGAGCAAAGCGAATACCTTCAATCATATCTTCTTTTGAAAAATTATCAGCCTTCGCACGAAGTCCGAAAGCTTCTCCACCGATATATACAGCATCTGCTCCGTAACGAACAGCCACCTTAAGAATTTCAAGTGACTTAGCTGGAGCCAATAATTCGATATTTCTCATTACACTTACTTTCTAACTGCTATTGTTATTCCGTCCCCGATAGCCATCGTATCCACTGTGAAATCCGGATCCATGTGTATTGTTTCTAGGAACTCCCTCATTCTCTTATGGATAGTTCTGTTTCGTCTCTTTATCGCGAAAGTCGACTCAATGATATCGCCTTCCTGCAATATATTGTCCGAAATCAAAACGCTACCGCTGTGCATCAAATTCTTAATGTGAGGAAGCATATTTATATACTGTCCCTTTGATGCATCCATAAAGATAAGATCATATTTAGATTCAAGCTTTGGAAGTATCTCCATCGCATCCCCTTCAATCAGATTGATTCTATCTGAAAAAGACGACCTCGAGATATTCTCTTTTGCCTTCTCGATTCTAGGTGGGTAATTTTCAATCGTATCGATTGTAGCTTTTTCGTGAGAATTCTCCATCATATAAAGTGCAGAGAATCCAATCGCAGTACCAATCTCTAGAATTCGTTCTGGCTTCACAGCCGCCAGATAGACTCTGAAGAAATGCTGAGTAGGTTTCCTAATGATTGGAACGTCGTTCTCGTTAGCATACTTCTGAATCTCTTCCATGTACTCTGGAAGTTCTGGCTGAAGCAATTCTAAATATGTATCTAATCTGTCTCTTTTATCCATACTATACTTCCATGATGATAGGAAGGATCATTGGCTTACGCTGTGTTTCCTTCCAAACGAAATCTGAAAGGTCAGATTTGATTTCATTCTTAATCTTTGGCCAATCTGATACGTGCTCATCTTCCATTCTATCCATTGTCTCACGAAGTACATTTCTAGCTGCATCCATGAGGTCTCCTGAGTCACGTACATATACGAAACCACGTGTTACGATATCTGGTCCAGCGAGAACTCTTCCTTCTGGATCAAGAGTCATAACTACGATGATGATTCCATCTTCTGAAAGCTTCTGTCTATCGCGAAGTACGATGTTTCCGACGTCACCGACACCGAGACCATCTACCATTACGACACCAGTGTGAACTTTGCCGTTAACCTTCGCCTTCTGCTTCTCATCGAATTCGAGAACGTCACCTGATGAAAGGATGAAGATGCTGTCGCTATCATATCCAAGTGACTTAACTACGCTTTCCTGTGCTTTAAGATGCTTGAATTCACCATGAACAGGAATTGCGTATTTAGGATTGATGAGTGAATAGATGAGCTTGATTTCTTCCTGGCAAGCATGTCCAGAAACATGGACATCCTGGAAGATAACGTTTGTACCCTTCTGGTAGAGTTCGTTGATTACTCTACTTACAGACTTCTCGTTTCCTGGGATAGGATGTGATGAGAAGATTACTGTATCGTTTGGCTTAATCTGTACTTTCTTATGCATGCCACTAGCCATACGTGATAGTGCAGCCATTGACTCACCCTGTGAACCAGTTGTGATGAGAACAGTTTTTTCATCTGGGTAATTTCTAAGCTCGTCTACAGAGATAAGTGTGTTATCTGGGATATTAATGTATCCGAGGTCGATAGCTGTAGAGATGATGTTTACCATACTTCTACCTTCGACTACTACTTTTCTCTCGTATTTATGTGCAGAGTTGATGATCTGCTGAACTCGGTCTACATTTGAAGCAAATGTAGCGACGATAATTCTAGAGTTCTTGTTCTCGGCAAAAATATTATCAAATGCGCGACCTACAGTTTTTTCAGACTGTGTGAAGCCTGGACGTTCAGCGTTTGTACTATCGCACATTACTGCGAGTACGCCCTTCTTTCCGATTTCTGCCATTCTCTGAAGATCGATTGCATCACCGAATACAGGTGTGTAATCAACCTTAAAGTCTCCTGTGTGGATTATTGTTCCGATAGGAGAATAGATTGCGAGTGCTGCCGCATCCTGAATAGAGTGATTTGTTCTGATGAACTCAACTCTGAATGAACCAGCGTTTACATTTGTTCCGTATTTAACTACTTTGAGCTTTACATTCTTCTCGAGGTTGTGCTCCTCAAGCTTGTGCTGAATGATACCCATTGTAAGCTTTGTCGCATAGATAGGTGCTTTTATCTTTCTCATTACATAAGGAATCGCACCGATGTGGTCTTCATGTCCGTGTGTGATGAAAAAGCCTTTAATCTTCTCCTTGTTCTCTTCCAAGAATGAGATATCTGGGAGAACGAGGTCGATTCCAGGCATATCATCTTCTGGGAATGCCATACCACAGTCGACAACAATAATGCTGTCTCCATAACAAAAAGCGGTCATATTCATACCAATCTGCTCAAGACCGCCAAGAGGTATTACCCTCAACTTTTCATTTTCAATTGTCTTCAAATTTAAATTTCCTCCAAAATAAGACGGATGACTTACTCAAAGTCAGTATCATCCATCAATTCTTCAAACACGCTCAGTACAGCATCGAATTCCGTATCATCCGACACAATACTAAATACAATATCATCACCGTTTCTGCTTACCTCTTTTAATATATATGCAGTACTGTCT
>DAISYI010000036.1:11000-16860 GCA_036825385.1 Lachnospiraceae bacterium
CTGATTCCTCATCTTCAGCCGCAAGTATATAATGAGATTCGCTAATTGTAGTCTCTTCGAGAATAAAGAGCTCTATATTTTCACCATCTTCGTTGGCAAAATTTACCTTATCCATAAATACCTCATCTATTCAGAAAAATGGAATGCACAAAAACTGCGTAGGATGACCTCCGCAGCATAAGAATCCACTAATTCTCTCTGTTTAATTTTATCGATACCTTCACTGTCCATGATTTCGTAGGCTTCGACAGTGGAAAGCCTTTCGTCAAAAAGCTCGATTGGTACATTTATCTTCTTCTCGAGCATTTCTTTAAACGCTAATGTGTCTTCGCATCTGAATCCTTCGGATCCATCATAGTTATATGGGAATCCGAGGACTACAAGTGCGACATTCTGTTCTGAAACAAGTTCTGCGATACGAGCCAAAGTCTGGCGTAATTTAGTAGGCTTGTTTCTTCTAATCACTTCAAGCGGTGTAAATGTAATATGGAATTCATCGCATACTGCTACACCGACTGTTTTAGAACCATAGTCTAAACATAAGATTCTTTTATTCTTTATTTCTTCCAAGATTCATTCTCTACATAAGCTCTAAGCATTTCTTCTACGAGCTCATCTCTTTCAACTTTCATAACAAGTGATCTTGCATTCTTATGGCTTGTGATGAATGATGGATCACCTGACATGATATAACCAACAATCTGATTGATTGGGTTATAGCCTTTTTCACTGAGTGCCTCGTAAACCTGGTGTAAGATTTCGCTTACTCCTACACTTGAGCTTGAGTCTACTTTAAAAAACTGTGTGTTACCTAAATCCTGCTGCATAATAAGCCCCCAATAAAAAACAATATTTAAAAGCTACAGCTTCATTTTACTTGCCTAATGGAAGTTCTGTCAAGGACGATAATATCGTCTCCAATGATTCTGTCAGCCTTTCCTACGAGAATTTTGTCAGAAAGATTCTCTTCTGATTCCACTGCTACTCTGATATAAGTTTTAGTAAAACCAGTCCAATATTTCTTTCCTTCAATTTCTTCTTCGCATTCAAAGAGTACTTCTAACTCTTCACCGAGCATGTTCTCTCTATAATTATGAGAGTTTACTTTTGTGAGTTCTAGGACTCTGTGAGAACGCTGATTTTTCACGTCGTTCGAAACCTGATTTGGCATCTTGTCTGCGCGAGTACCAGCTCTTCTTGAATACTTAAATACATGCATTTCGTAGAAGCAGACGTCAGAGTAGAACTCGAATGATTTTTCAAATTCTTCGTCTGTCTCTCCTGGGAATCCAACGATTACATCTGTTGTAAGTGCTGGGTTATCGAAGTATTTTCTTAAGAGGTCACAACCTGCTTTAAACTCAGCCGCTGTGTACTTTCTGTTCATTCGCTTCAATGTTTCATCGCATCCACTCTGAAGTGAAAGATGGAAATGTGGACAGAATTCCTTTACCTTTGATGCGCGTCTTGCGAAGTCTTCTGTAATCACTCTAGGTTCGATTGAACCCAGGCGAACACGCTCGACACCTTCTACTTTCGCCGTTTCTTCGATGAGGTCGATGAGTGTTTCATCTGTTCCTTCGCCGAAAGCTGAAAGGTGAATTCCGGTAAGAACGATTTCTCTGTAACCGTTTTTCGCGAACACTTTTACTTCTTCAACTACATCAGCTACTGTTCTAGATCTATTTCTTCCTCTCGCATAAGGGATGAGACAGTATGAACAGAACTGATTACATCCATCCTGAACTTTCAGGAACACTCTGTTTTTGTTGAATTCTTTTGCATTTGTGATACGAAGTGCATCGTATGAAACGACTCCATCGTTGATATCAATGATATCTGCTTCCTTCTTATGTTCCTTAAGGAATTTGTGAAGTTCTGGAATCAGGTTTTCTTTCTTGTTATTTCCAAGCAAGATATCGATTGAGTTGTCTTCTTTAATCTTCTCAGCTGCGGTCTGAACATAACATCCTGCAGCAACAACTACAGCATCTTCATTCATTTTTCGCGCTTTATGAAGCATCTGTCTCGATTTCTGGTCAGCTATAGCTGTAACTGTGCAAGTGTTGACCACATACACATCTGCTTTTTCCGAAAACTCTACTATTTCATATCCATCTTCTTCTAAAAGCGCACGCATCGCTTCTGTTTCGTATGCGTTTACTTTACAGCCCAAATTATGAAGTGCTGCTTTCTTCAATGAAATCTTCCTTTCTTTAATTGACTTTCCAAGCCTTATCGACTAATATTTTTAAAGAACTAAACTTAAGCACAGGAGGTATTACTCATTATGAAAACAGTAAAAGTGTCTTTAAATACAGTTGATAAGGTAAAAGCTTTTGTTAACACTGTAAACACAATGGACTGCGATTTCGATCTTATCTCAGGAAGATACGTAATTGACGCTAAGTCAATCATGGGTATCTTCAGCTTAGATCTTTCTAAGCCAATCGATCTCACAATCCATGCCGAGGATAACTTAGATAGCGTTCTTGAGAAGCTTTCTCAGTTCATCATCTAATTATTCCGGTTTAACCGTGATTATTTCGACACTATTGATTGCTTCTTCTATGAGGTTATCGATAGTGTCTTTTAAATTCTCCTCAGATTTCTTAATGCTTGAGAGTCTTGGCTTTGTCTCTGGATGTTTAGCGACAAAGATTGTACAGCAATCTTCGAATGGAAGGATTGATGTCTCATATGTTCCAATCTCAAGTGACTTCTCAATGATTTCCTGTTTATCAAATCCAATAAGTGGTCTATAAACTGGGTATTTGCAAACTTCGTTTGTAACATACATAGAATGCATTGTCTGTGATGCTACCTGTCCGATACTCTCTCCAGTTACGAGACCAAGTGAACCTTCGTTATCAGCAAATCTCTCAGCAATCTTCATCATGTATCTTCTCATGATAATTGTGAGCTGCTCGTGTGGGCACTTCTCATAAATCTCAAGCTGTGTATCTGTGAAATTTACGATGTGAAGCTTGATAGGACCAGCGTACTCTGAAACGATACGGCAGAGGTCGATTACCTTCTTCTTTGCTCTCTCTGATGTGTATGGTGGAGCGTGGAAGTAAACGGCATCAATCTTAACACCACGTTTTGCAACCATGTAACCTGCTACAGGTGAGTCGATACCACCTGAAAGAAGGAGCATAGCTGAACCGTTTGTTCCAACTGGCATACCGCCGAGACCTTTAATGCTTTCTGAGTAGTAGCTTACTACTTCTCTGATTTCTACATTAAGTTCTACTTCTGGCTTGTGTACGTCTACGCTAAGTGTTGGGAAAGCGTCGAGAATTCTAGAACCGAGTTCTACATTAATCTCCATAGAATTCAATGGATACTTCTTGTCAGCTCTCTTTGCGAATACTTTGAATGAGAAGTCTTTCTTCTCATATGTTCTATCGATGAATTCGATAATCTCCTTTGAAAGCTTATCAAAATCACGTTCCTGTGTGAGACATGCAGGGCAGATTTCAACGATACCGAACACTTTACGAAGTGCTTCAACTGTACTATCGTAATCAAAGTCACTCTTTGCTTCTACATATACTCGTCCCTGCTCACGGAGAATTTCGAATTCTCCCTCTACTCGAGAAAGAGCAGTCTTAATATTTCTGATGAGAGCATCTTCAAAGAGTCTTCTATTCTTACCCTTAATTCCAATTTCACCATATTTAATCAAAAATGCCTGGTACATAATTCCTACTTTCTTGTGAATCTTCTGAGCTGTGGAACCAACTCAGAAAGTGTCTTTGCAGCATAATCTATCTGTTCCTCAGTATTAAAGATACCGAGCGAAAATCTAACTGTTGAATCCAACGCTTCTCTCTTTGCGTGAATAGCCTGAAGAGTAGAACTCTGTGATGGATGGTTTGAAGAGCAAGCACTTCCAGAAGAAACATAGATTCCTCTATCTTCTAATGCGTGAAGCAGAACCTCTGCTCTAACTCCGTATACTGATACAGAAATAATCTGTGGCGCACTATCTCTTCCTGTTTTTCCGTTAATATGAATATCTTCAATATCAGAAATAGCATTAATAAAACGTTCTTTCAAAGCATAGAATTTCTCTCTATGTTCCTCAAGATGCTCATCTGCGTATTTTGCAGCCACACCGAGACCTGCGATAGCTGGAACATTTTCAGTTCCTGAACGAAGTCCTTTTTCCTGTCCACCGCCATAGATACGTGGAGCTAATCTGTCTCCGTCTTTCATATAGAGAAAACCGCTACCCTTTGGTCCATTAATCTTGTGACCACTAACTGAGAGAAAATCAATGCCTAATTCTCTAGGTCTGATCTTTATCTTTCCATAAGACTGAATAGCATCTACATGGAAGAGACATTCTGGATTTTTCTCTTTGATAATCTTTGAAACTTCTTCGATAGGTTCTATCGCACCCATCTCATTATTCACATGCATGATAGATACGAGGATAGTATTCTCATCGAGTTCATTTCGAAGCTGTTCGAGATCGATGATACCATTCTCATCTACATTCAAATAAACCACTTCATATCCCTGATCTGTCAAATATCTCATAGGATTCTTTACAGATGCATGTTCTACTGAAGTAGTTATAATCTTATTTCCATATCTCTTTCTAATCTCTGCGGTTCCAATGATTGCAGTATTGTTTGACTCAGAACCACCTGATGTGAAATAGATTTCTTTATCTGATACACCGAGAGATTTAGCGATATTATGACGAGCTTCCTTCAGATACTCTTCAGCATCGACGCCCTTCATATGAAGTGAGGATGGATTACCAAAGTTTACTGTAAGTGCTTCTGTCATCTTCTCTACGGCTTCATCTAAGCAACGTGTAGTTGCAGAATTATCGAGGTATGCTTCCATACTTTTTTCCTCCTTAATCACAGATTCATAATTATATCACAGGAAGTCAAGCAAGGAAACCATCGACTCTCTCAGATGCGATAACAGAACTGGTATTATATAAAATATGTGATCATATATTTAACCTCCTCTATATAAACATATTTCTATATGTTACCGGACTACACAACATTGCATTCTTTCTCTGAAGCTCAAGTTCCCTGTCCATCTCATCAGAATCAGCTATCACTTTAGAAAGTGTCTGCATCAAACTCTCGATACTCTCAAAACTATGCTCTTTCGAAATGTAATCCGCATTATGCTTCGTCTCATCGAGCGCCAGAATCAACATATTCTCCAGGAATGCTCTATGAATAGTATTCAACAGTTCATCACCACGGTTGATATCGAGGTAGATATCGCATTTCTGAAAAAGCTTCTCCTTCATGTCGTCAGAAATGCATGGATACAATCTGACATTCTGATATTTCGAAAATGAAAGCAACTTTGACGACATCTCTGTCACGGCAGCTATATGAAAGTTCAGCTCCGGATAGTTTTGAACCAACTCCGTCAATCCTACTATCTGATCCGAGTTTGTAAAGATAAACACTGCTCTTCTATACATATTATTTCGAATAAAACTGAATAAATATCCAAGTCCCTCAAACATTTCCTGCTTATCAGTCAAGGTTTTAAAATGTTCTAAAGCTTTTAAATCCTGAACATAAATTCGTTTCGTATTGCTCTTTCCATCCAATATATATTTCATATTGCCTGGCAACTCTTCACGAAACCCTTCCTGCCAAATCAGACTGGAATCCGCAGAAACACGAAGTGTATAGAGTAACGGATTACCTAAAGAGTTATAATATATCTTCCTAATACTAGTATCCTGTACTTTTGCAATTCTATCAATTAAAAAAACTATGAATTCTACTTTTTCATGAAAAATATGTACCAAATCACCTTCATTTAGGATAATATCCCCTGTTATAAAGTTGCATACTATGAT
>DAISYI010000037.1:0-7518 GCA_036825385.1 Lachnospiraceae bacterium
CTCTCCCGCAGCGCAGGTAATATAATATCAAACGACCCATACTACGTCAAGCACTTTTTTAAACTTTTTTGAGATTTTTTTCAAAAGATATCAAAAAGTGGGTTGAAATCGTTGATTTCAGTGAGGATTTGGCTATCTCGAGACATCTGCAAAAGTGCATTTCCAGACTCAGTTGCAGAGAAACATTGTATAACAAACAGAATAATCCAAATCAAAATCATTCCTTCGATTAACCCCATAAAACCACCAAGCAGTTTTGAGACTCCATGAATAATCGGAAGATGACCCAAGATTCCCAAGAGAATTCTCACAACTCCCATTACAAGAGATGCGAACGCGAGCGTCAGAAGGAACGCTAAACCTTTCATAAGAAGATCTTCCACTGTAACAACGAGAGCATCGTGTGTCATTTTCTGAATCTCTTCTTCAGAAAATGCATTATAGTCAATCTTCTCTAATTCCTTTACGAGAACTTCTCTCATAAATCTTGGGATTTCACTCGCGCTTTCGTTCACAAGATAGTCTTTCCCTTTACCAGAAGAGTCCTCTTTCGCAGACTTCTCCCTAGACGAAACATATTTATCTGCTATTCTATGCATATCCTGCTGAACATTATTCTTACTCTTAAGATAGTCATTCACCCTCGGACTAACCTTACTTATAACAAAAATTACGAGCAAGCAGCTCAATAGACTGAAAGCCATTCTGAGAATACCCTCATGAAGCCCTCTAATAATTAGAAGAACCACAACGAGTAACAGTATTATTTCAAGTAAATTCATTTTTTCACCTGTTTGTCAGTTTTACATGGTTTACAGAATCAGATTTTATAAAATAGAACTCTCTACCAGATTTCTTGTTTATAACATCAAATATTTCATCTTCGTCGTTCATATAGAAACGATTCATTCCAAAGAGACTAATAAACATAACCTTATGTCCATCAGTAACGTAGACTTCATTGTCGTCCAATAACTTTATATCACGATACTCGAAATCAAGCTTTTTCGAATATCTCTTAAAGCCTCTGTATGAATACAGTTTCACGGTATCAGAAAGCGTGCCTTTCTCATCAGCCTCGCCCACCACATAACCTATATACTTATCATTATGGAAGACGCTCTTCATCTCCCCTTCCGGTTTAATGATCGTCTTCTCCTCCGGAGTCGCCTTGCCACTGTAAATAATAATTTTATCGCCGCCTATCGCAAGCGGTTTCCCCGCCTCAGTAATATCGACTTCAGGCACAATAGTCCCTTTATAATCAAACGATGCCACTTTATTATCAATTGAATTACGTCCTGCTTTACCGAAATTATAGAAAGTAATTCTAGATACAACATCCCCCTTCTCATAACCTACCGATGAAACCATCAGCAACTTGCCATTTGAAGAAAGCGCAATATCTGCAGGATAACCACTATTATCTATATGAAGTTCGCCCGAAGCCAGAACTTCACCCTTCTTGTTATACATCTCAATACGAGCCTTCATATCCTTCTTCATAACGACTGCCATCGTTCCAGATTCGGACACTTCAGCTTTACTTATAGGAAGTCGAGTCGAAATTTCCGCCACTTCACCCCTTGTATCCATGAGAAAAATCTTTGAGCCGTTACGATCGTACAGAATCAGATAATCTTTGCATATATCGATTCTAGGGGCAGTCATTTCGAAACCTTCATTCCAAACGACCTTTCCTGTCGGATCAGTCAGAATCGCCCCGTCGTTTCCATACTTCAGAAGGCATCCATCGAAAGTCACGTATTTATACGCAGACGCACCCTTAACCTTCTCTATACTCACCACGTCATAAGAATTATAATGACGCATCATTACCACAAGGAAAAAGCCTAGGATCAAAACTAGCACCAGAGCCACTGTTCCCAGTATAGTATTTCTTCGTCTAGATCTTCGCTGACGCTCTACTATACCCGGCGCTCTATCCTCGTCTTCGTCCCAGGCATTTGTATTGTCTTCGATCAGGACACTTTCTCTCACATTCTTTTTTTCAAGATTTCCCCCTGAAATATTAAACGTAAATTTCTCCAAATCGAAGCTCCAATCTTTTATTTCTTTAATAATTTCTTCTTTGCTGTACCAGGATAATCAAACTCAAAAACAGCCACACCATAAGCTGGAAGAGAATATGCTATCGAAATATCCTTTCCATCACATGCTTTTTCTTCAGGAACGAAAGTCTTTTTGACCTTCTTCTTGTTTCCACCAAATTCAGCCGAATCCGAGCAGAGTATAAGCGTATGCTTTTCTTTGCTACATACACCAACCCTATAATCCACATGCTCTACCGGAGTAAAGTTCACTACAAACAGAAGATTCTTAGTACCATCTTTGCTCTTGCGAACAAATGAGAAGATACTTCTATATGAATCATCCGCATTAATCCACTCAAATCCCTTCCATGAAGTATCGAGTTCATACAGGCACGGATGCTTTCTATATATATGTAGAAGTTTCTTCACCCAATCGTTAATCCGACGATTATTCGGATTCTCGAGAAGATACCAATCCAGTTCTCTCTTCTCATCCCACTCGTGATATTGCGCGAAATCCTGACCCATGAAGAGAAGCTTCTTTCCCGGATGGCCCATCATAAACGCATATCCCGCCATAAGATTCTTGAACTTATCTCCCTCAAGTCCTGGCATTTTATTTATCATAGAACATTTGAGATGTACTACCTCATCATGAGAAAGAACGAGGATGTATTTTTCTGCCTCGTTATATGACATCGCAAACGTCATCTTATTATGATTATCTTTTCTAAAGAACGGATCCAGCTTCATATAATCGAGGAAGTCATGCATCCATCCCATATTCCACTTATAGGAAAAACATAAACCATCATCCTTCACTCCACCTGTTACATGAGGCCAAGCTGTAGATTCTTCGGCAATCATAAGAACACCAGGATTTCTCTCAACCACAATAGAATTCAAATGTTTAAAGAACTCAACTGCTTCGAGATTCTCGTTTCCACCAAACTGGTTTGGTGTCCACTGTCCTGCCTTTTTTCCATAATCTAGATATAGCATAGACGCTACAGCATCTACGCGGAGTCCATCAATATGATAGCGTTCAACCCAATTAAGCGCGCTACCAATGAGGAAATTCTTTACTTCATTCTTTCCATAGTCAAAAATCTTAGTACCCCACTCTGGGTGGTCAGCACGTTTTGGATCAGCTGATTCGTAGAGAGGTTCTCCGTCGAAATTATCTAAACCAAATTCGTCTTTTGGAAAATGCGCAGGAACCCAGTCGAGAATAACACCGATTCCATGCGTATGAAGATAGTTGACGAGATATGCAAAATCATCGCTCGAGCCATAACGGCTTGTTGGTGAATAGTATCCCGTAACCTGATAACCCCACGAACCATCAAACGGATACTCTTCTACACCCATGAGTTCAACATGAGTGTATCCCATATCCTTCACATAGTCTGTGAGTGCTTTTGCAAATTCTCTATATGTATAGAAGCCATCATCATCTCTACCTGGATGTCTCTTCCACGAGCCCTGATGCACTTCATATATAGCCATAGGTTTCTCTTCAAATGGGACATTTAAATCTTCACGCTTTTTCATCCACGTCTTATCTGTCCATTCGAATTCCCATTTCTCAGGAATTTTTGATGCAGTACCCGGTCTGAGCTCTGCCTCTCTAGCATAAGGATCTGCCTTAAAGAGACGTCTACCATCAGCCGTCTCAATTACAAATTTATATAGCTGCCCCGCTTTAGGTGATGTCAGGAACCCTTCGAAGATTCCTATACCATCTCTATCTATTCTAGTCAGATAATCACTGCTTTCATTCCAATCGTTGAACTCTCCCACTACAGAAACTGATACTGCATGTGGTGCCCAAACATCAAAATAATAACCCTTCTGACCATCTTTCTCTGCCGGATGAACGCCTAGTTTTTCATAAATCTCATAGTGCGTTCCCTGTCCAAATAGATATCTATCGTAATCTGTAAAAAAACTCATCCTTCATGCCTCCCCTTTATCTGGCCTACAGAAAGTCCTTTTCAACTAGCACTGGTCTTCCATCTTCATCTACTCTCTTACGCTTAAAGAATCCTTTTGAATTAGACTTATCAATCGCATCATCCATAATATCAATTACATCTTTAAGGTAAAGTGGTCTATCTGTTCTCTGAGCCTTACTGATTCTGTCATACATAGCAAGTCTTCCCATTTCATCAACATGATAACCCGCATCATCTGCATACTTGATTCCGAATGTTACAAGCTCATCAATTGTAAATACCGGAATCTCAATCTTCTCTGTAAACTTCTTTGCAAACTGTGCGTAAGTTTGAAGTGCACGATCGATTCCTGCTCTATTATCTTCCAGAATAACGAGAGTTCCTTCTGTGTCATTGTCCATAAGAAGTGACAGTGATACTTCTGTATCGAGAAGGAGATCTCCTGCCTGTTCAATTACGAGGCATCCTCCTTTTACTCTGGAGTAAAGCTCCTGCAGGTCCTTACCATTAAGTTTTTCTGCGTCAATCTTTCCTATATTCTTTCCAGGTTTGTCGATTTCATTCTGAAGTGTGAGAATAAGTGCTTTTGCAAGTGTAGTCTTTCCACTTCCACGTCCACCAGAAATAATGATATTTCCAGTTGATGACGCGCCTTCTTTCAGAAGTCTTTCTCTAGCGCCAGTCAGCACTGAGATGATAGTCTTCTCCATATTTGGAATAGGAAGGAAATATGAGAACAAGTCTCTCTCATCTTCAGTAAGTGCCTGCATAGGCATTTCATCTTCTATCTGGTTCTGAAGAACTTCTTCATCTACATTGCTTACAACCTCATCCGCATTTACTTCATCAGCAAGATGCTCATCAAGTGGTTCGAGCACAACTGTATTGTGAAGATTCTCGTTCTTCTCAGCCTGAGATTCATTCATGCGCTCTTTAGCTTCTTTGACGCTCTTCTTCTCGGCTACCTTCGCCTGATTTTTATCGATAAGAGTCTGCGCAAGAATAGATTCATCATCTCCATCCTTCACTTCGAATTCTTCAAAGACATCCGCTCTTTCTTCTGGCTCTTCATCATCTTCGCTCAGGTGGAGCTTTGTAAGTTCCTCTTCAGCGCCTGGTTTCAAGAAGTTCGCTGGAACTTCGACAGCTTTTTCCTTCACCTTCTCTTCTGCAGCCTTAACTTCAGCCGCAGCTTTCATAACATCAATACCTGTTTCAACAGCTTCTTCAGCTACATCTGCACCTGATGCAAGCTTATCAAGTTCAGCCTGAAGCATGTTGTTCACATTCGTCATAATCTGAGTTGCATCCTGATATACCTCTTCCGATGCAGCTCCGAGTTCATCTGCTGAAACAACCGGTGGTACCCAATCTGAAACACCCGACTTGTCATGAGCCTTGACCTCTGTTTCTGGTTTACCATCATGATTTATGATAGGAAGTTCGATTCCTACCCCATCTTCATTTCCATCTTCGTCAATCTTTGGAATTGGGAAAGTAGCGTCCTTCTTCCACTCTTCTGAAACTGGTTCCTCAACAACCGTTTCTTCCGCAATCGGCTCCTCGGCAACTGGTTCTTCAGGAACTGATTCTTCAACAACTGGTTCTTCAGTAACCGGCTCCTCTGTTTCATTTGATGCGAGAATCTCATCCTTCATAAGGAACTGTGGATCTACACCTGCATCGAGAAGTGGTTTTGCCTTCTCAAGTCTATCGATAATTTGGTTTGCCTTCGCTATAGCCTGTTCCTTAGATTTCTCAAGTCTTTCCTGAGCTGACTCTTCGAGCGCAGCCTGCGCAGCACGTGAAGTCTTCTCCCAATTCTGAAGAACATCTTCGATGCTCATCTGACCAGCAATCTGCTCATCTACTACACTTTCTGTTGGAAGAGCGAGACTAATCTGTCCATCATACTCTTCAGCAAGGAAATGCTTGTAATGGTCCATGAGAGATTTTTCTTTTTCCTCTGTTGCGCCCTTTATATCTGAGAGTGATTCTGTCAGGTATGGAAGCTCACCGACGAGATCCTGAATATTCTCCATAGTCTCGCTTACTTCGCCAGCTTCTGTCGCCTGCATAATCTCATCGATATTCTTCTTAATTTCAGCCTGAAGATTTACCGTATCAAACTTATGCGGATTTGCCTTTGGTTCAGGAATCTCTCGACGAATTGGAGCCTTTGCCTTCTCTTCTTCATCATGCATGAGAACATTTCCGCTGATGTTTCTATACTGATTCTTCTGCTCATTTGAAAGAGGCTGATAGAGCATTTTAAGCTCGAGAGCTTTTTCCACGAACACTCCGTCACCATAATAGAGTGCAATTTCATCGCAAAGCTCGATACATTTATCAACCTGATTTGTCTTATGGTAAAGGAATGCAAGCTGATATGCCCACTCATCGATGAGCTCATTGTTCTTAAGCTCTTCGAGAATTCCGATAAGTGTATATTCGTCAGCACCGCGCTTCTCCGAAATATAGTATTTAAGCACATATTTCTGGAAATCATGAGGCGCGATATCTACAAAGTCGTTATAATACTCCTTCGCCTCGTCGAGATCACCACTTCGCGCGCAAAGAAGACACAAATTGTAGAGAACCACCCTTCCGATTGGCGATCTCTCATGTGCCATCATAAGCAAATCTTTTGCGTCTTCTATCTTACCCATGCTTTCATATAACTGACTCGCCTGGACGATAGCGCTGATATTATGAATCTTTCTCCAATTTAGATTATCAAGCACATCGAGTGCTTCATCTTTCTTTCCAAGCCCTACTAGCTCAGTTGCGTTCTTTATTTCTTCTCTGTAATCCTGCCCAAATCCGCTCAAAACAAGTACGCTCCTTTTAAACCCTGTTGTTTCTGTTACTAGTATTTCTATCTTTTTGACTTACTCTTCTTCATAAAAGCAAAGACATTTAGATTCTTCTTCGCTTCCTCCTGAACAAATTCAAGTTCGCCCGTCTCTTCATTTATCGACTTGGCGTTCTCATAAACTGCCGTCTTAATTGGCAATCCCCTCTTCCTTGCGAGATATACAAACACTTTAGAGAGAATGTAGTACAGAAGTGCCACAACTGGTACTCCGAGAAGCATTCCCATAAACCCAAACAATCCGCCTCCCACAACGATTGCAAACAGAACCCAGAAAGCATCGACACCTGTCGAATCTCCGAGAATCTTAGGTCCGATGATGTTTCCATCAATCTGCTGTAATACAATTATGTAAATCAGGAAGTAAATACCCTGCATCGGGTTCGTAAAAAATATAATCATTACAGTTGGTACAGCACCGATATATGGTCCAAAAACCGGAATGATATTTGTAACACCTACGATTACTGATACGAGAACCGGGTACGGCCAACCGAGTATCAGCATAGAAATATAACAAATGATACCAATGATAATTGAATCGATTATCTTTCCTACGAAGAAACCATAGAATATTTCCTTCGCTTTTCTCATTACATCCATGATAGGGTTCGCCATCTTCACTGGAAAA
>DAISYI010000037.1:7528-11717 GCA_036825385.1 Lachnospiraceae bacterium
AGACTTATATTTTTCCTTGTCCATCATAAAGTAAACTGCCACGACGAGACCGATTAGGAACGAAGCAACATATCTTCCTACTCCAATAACACTCGAAGTAATCTGCTTCACCATATCCTGCTTTCCGTCCCACTTCATATATTCCGTAAAGAAATCCTGAACCAGAACTATGAAAGACTGAACCTTCTTAGGTTCCCTCGCCTGATTAATCTCTCTGGCGAAACGTCCACTTGTCACCTCATCAGCCCAATCCAACACGCTGAAATACTGCTTCTCCATGTTGTTGTAGATATAAGTAACTGTATCTACCATCTGAGGAATAACTGAACGAAGGATAACCGCTAATGCAGCAATTAAAATCATTACCGCTAGAATTGACGAAACCAAACGTATCTTCTTCTTCGCGCCTTCCTTGTTCTTCACATGTGGAAGAATTAAATCTTTAAGCCTGTCATCGAAAAATGTCATGACCGGGCTTAACAGGAATGCGATAGCGAAACCAAATATAATCGGTCTAAACACCATATGAATCTCTGCGAGATTCTTCTTCAGTCCACTATATCTCTTTACTCCGAAATAAAACAAGATAATCAATATCGCAGAAATAACGATTATCCCCATAGCTATCTTCGCCTGTTTCTTCAATTCAAATGCAAGCTCGTTTTTCTCTGGATTGTTCTCCATTTAAGCCTCTCTTCACCCTACTTGTCGTCTTCTTTATCTTCTGTATCAATACTTAGCCCAAGCTGATCTAGATAGTCAGTATTGATTCTGATATCAACTTGCGCTTTTTCCGAAAGCGATGGATCTGAAGATGGATATTCTTCCTGCTCCAACGCTGCTTTCTCCAATTCCTTTTGAATTCGGATATTCTCATCCGTGATAAGCCTCATGTACTTGTCTGTGTCTTTCAGGCTTTCAAGTCTAGAAATCAACTCAAGCTGATTGTCCTTTACGATACGTCTCTGCTCGCGAAGGAGGTCATCCGTTCTAGAAAGAACCTCTCCCATTCGAACTCTCGCATCGTCAATTGAATCCATAATTCGTCTCAGCGCCTGATCAGAGTACATAATAGATGCTGCGTAGATATCTTCTGCATCACGCTTAGCATCCTTCTTAATCTCTTCGCTTTTCTTCTTGTGTTCGCGATTTGCTCGATCACGACTGTCCTCAGAAACCTCGTATTCTTCCATCATATCTGCGATACATACATTCAATTCCTTTAATAAATCGAGGAATTCGTACTTATCTACAACAACCTTTCTAGAACTTCCGATAGAAGGTTCTGCTGTCGCCAAAAATACGTGAATTTTCTTTAAAACTTCTTCTGTCTTATTTCGTGATCCCATAACAAAAACTCCAACTTACAAGAGATTATACTTCAGACTAATTTTAAAGGTTTTAATGTGTAAAGTAAAGGTTACAAAAGGGGATTCTAGCGTGTTTTTGCTAATTAGAATTTAGAACAGAAATAAAAAAAGCTAGGCCGATTCCTAACTATATAACTGCCTCCAGGCTTCCACCCCAGTTTCCCCGCGGCACATGGAAAATCAATCTTAGTGCTGCTTCATTCCTGACCTGACACGGTTCGAAAGCATCCATTGCGCGGGACCAGAATTTCCGTATCTGGAGACAGATATATAATTATAATCGATGATGGTCTCCCATCGCCTAGCTCAACTATCATATAAAAAAGAGGAGTAAAAGTCAATCGATTTTCCATTTCAGAAAAAGCTTTTAAACCTTTACTCCTGCACTTTATGCCCATCTATACGGTACGTCCGCAAAGACTATCCTATCCATCGGCATGAGTTCTACAACCTCACCCTTTCTGAGACGTCTACCATTATGATAAGTGCCCTTCCTAGAATTCCAGTCCGTCAGATAGAACCTGCCATTCTTTCGTCTAATCTTAGAATGATGTCGACTCATAAGGCTTGAATGCAAAACCGCATCATTACCATTAACATTCCCCACCTTAAACAACTCCTTATCTACACAATAGTCCGATTCTTGCTCGTCACCATCATATATCAATCTCCCTACTTCCTTCTCATTAAGCATGTTCTTCTCCCTTTCTGGAACGAAATCAGAAGCGCAATTCCTCAGCCATTCCCTAATTCTCTTCACTCTTTCATCAAACCACTTCTTTACCTTTTCTGAAAAAGCTTCATCATTCTCATCTTTCTCGCGCTTACGTGAGAAAACACTTTCACTCTCAGTTTCCAGTTCAATATCTTCATTCTTAAGAAGAGTAGCTTTTTCCATCTCTCTTTCTCTATCTCTTCTAACTTCTTCCTCTCTAAGCACTTCCTCCCGTATACGGTTACAGGCTTCTTCACACTGAAATCCCGGTATCGACATCATGCTATATAGTTCGAAACAGAAACGATTTATTAGCTCCCTTCCTGGATCCACATTCGAAACCAGATACTCCCCTAATGGTAGAAATCCACGTTCTCCATCATTCGCCCCCGGCATAAAGCAGAGTCTCATCTGTTCGTTTCCGATATACATAGTATTTGCCTGAAAGAGAATATCACTCTCCTTAATTAGATACTCCGATATCTGTTTCAAAGCCGAATTCGCGTATGAGAAAATCATTAGAAGTATCTCAAAATCTATACCCTTCTCAGACAGTACACTCTCAACCGACTTCAGGTTAGTCACATCATACCAGTATTCATATCGTCCATTTCGATTCACCGTGTAGAATGGAAGTAACGATTTAATGTTGTTTTGTTCCAGCATTTCTTTTTCATAACCTAATACTTCATTCTCTGAAGCTAAAACCATAAACTTCTTTCCAGCTCCCGAACATATCTGTACATCCACTATTATTCCCCTCCCTTCTCTTTAATCTTCTCTACGACATCCTTAGTAAATTGATATTTTCTATACCGACTAACTAAATCGACATCAGATATAACGTTCTCATTAATAGCTTTTACCGAGCTCTTATATACATCGAACCCCAGGTAAAACGCTGACTCTAAAAACAAAAACACAACCACAAACACAAACGTTGCTTCAATCGTGATGCTACCTTCTTTTTCTCCACTCATATGAACGCTCCACTCTGAACAACAAAAATCACTATGTAAGCAGCCAAAACAAATGGAGCAAATGCAACTCTGTCTTTCATCGATGCTTTCTTACAGAGAACTTTAACTCCACCATAGACACATAAACATAAGCTCGCGACCCACATTAAAACTATATTCATGGCAAAGCCGAGAAACGCTCCCGTCATCATAAAGAGCAGCGCATCTCCTTTTCCTATTTGTCCTTCAGATAGAATGCTTATCACATACAAAACACACCCCACCATGATTCCACCTAGCATGTTATACACACTAATTCTATGAAACATAAGGTGTAATAGAAAACCAAGCACCACGCCCAAAAGTACCGCCAAATCTTTAATCTTATGCGTTTTAATATCCTCCACACTTATCAAGCCTAATACCCCAAGTAAACCTAAACATTCCACTTTACTTTCCTCCGCATTTCGGGCACTTATGATACCCTTCCTTAACCGCCTCTTCCTTCTCAATTACTCGAATCGTCCTTCTTAGAGATATACAATTCATATCTCCATGTGCCTTATAGCCATAGTCAGATATGTACACCCTATCACCCTTCCTACGCTTTACACAGTTACACCTCACATACTTCCGCCCATCTTTAGCTCTGTATTTACTAATCTGACTATACTTAACTTCCTTTATTTTCAACTTTAAATAGGAGCAGTCACGCGATTCATGATATGCTTCTCCATTCTTTGTCACATATACATTTCTACTATCCTCATCCATCGAAAGATCCCATCCTATGAATCGCCTCAACTTCACCTCATCCTCTATATGAAATAAATCACTCGGAAAAAGCTTCGATATTTGCTTTAATGAGTATTCCGCATGAACCGTAATATATTCCTTGGTAACATTTGTCTTCATCAACGAAATTGCAGCCGTTCCGCCCTTAATTCCCTTTAAATACTTCTTATTTTTCAGGAGTCTTACCTTCCCATCTGCGATGACTGCTGCCTTCAACTTTGAATTATCCTTCACTGCATCATCCGAAATCGCCACAAAATCACAGGCAGTATTATATAGTGCAGACTTAACAACATATTGAGTCGAAATAGCATGCATTATCCACATAAAAGTCACAAGGACAAACATCA
>DAISYI010000037.1:11727-16596 GCA_036825385.1 Lachnospiraceae bacterium
CGTATATGATCCATCCTTTGATATGAAGGTGCGAAAAGGTGCCTCTTTTTGTTTATTAAGGGTTTTAGACAATGGAAAAAATGTTTTTGGGGATGTTTGTTTATAGTCTTTCGAGGCAACAAAAACAAGAGACACCTTTTCACACCTTCTTTCATCACTACTTCGTATAATCTACTTCCACCTTCCTCTTATAGGAATACGAATCCTTTCCTTTCTTTAAGTCTACAAGCCACAGAAACAGAGAATCTGCCCGAGTCTTCAGTTCTACATCACACTTATAAACCATATTATTCACCTTAAACTTTGCATAATACTTATCCTTTCTCATATGATTCTCAACGAGGTCAAACGACCTCTCGGCAAGCTTTAAACTAGGCTGTACAAACAGAAGCGCCCTTAGGCACGACTTATAATCTATCCCCGTACCAAAAGTCCTCGCCCGCTTATCCTTTTCCAAGTATGCAGGAAGTTCTCGCAGCTTAGATGTAAACTGAACACCTGTCTTATAAAACGGAATCTTCTCTCCAGCTAGCAGACTCCTTATATCAAGCACACTCTCCACATAAGCCCAAGACGCAATAATTCCTATCTTCACCGCCTCTATAATTGCAGGATTCAGCGTGAATCCAGCCAGAAAGGTCGCAAGCGACCCTGCCTCCGAATTCATAGCCGGATCACTTTCAATCGTAAGTATATTCTCAGCCTCCCGAATCAACATAAGACGCTTAATCACTGCAGACAGATTATCCTTGTCCGAGTCCTTCCCGCCAATCAAATACTCCGCACCATACTTGATATCATCCTCCGCTTCATCGCAAAAACACCCGAACTTATCAAAAACATACTCCGTATACAGCGCTCGGTCGATTCCTCCTACTCCACCATGACCCGTAAGACTCTTCTCCCTTCCGGAAAAAAGCTTCGAGTTATCTATCCTCGCATCAGAAACCTTCTTATCACCAGTCCAGAAACTCATATCCTTAGTTTTCCTCGACTCCTTGGCGAGCTTTATCGGATTCGAAACACCTGACCAATCCTCTTTCGGATACTTCGATGCTTCCTTCTCATCCTTGTCCTTGTCGTCCACCTTCTCCTGGGATTTTATAATCGCTTTCTCACTCTTTTCTATTTTCTCATCAAAATCATCTTTCTTGCCCGCATTAGATGACTCTTCTTTCAACTTGCTCACCAACAAATCAAGTCCTTTATCCACAAATCTCGTTTTCTCATACCTAGCAGCCATTTTTATAAACCATACGCCGCCATAGTCCGTATAATAATGTGGATTCTTCACCTCAAGACTCTCAACCGGAAGTTTTAGATAATCTATCCCTTTCTGCTTCTCATACATATTTAAAAAATCAGAAGCCCGACCCTGAAGCTTTGCCATATCAACCTCTTCAGCCCCAAGGGATGTATCTAATCCTAAAACACCAAAATCAGTCCATAGCTTTTTCAGATACATAGACTCAAGATATGCTTCCGATTCTCTGGCCTCCATATTCGCGCTATAATACAAAGCATTTACACGAACACATTCAGCCATACACAAAAACATAGATGAGAGCGAAAGAAATGTCGCCGCGAAGAACACCGAAACCGACCCATTTACTCGTTTCTGCCATACACTCATTAGACATCTCCCGCCTTCGACTTAACCTTCTCAAAGATGTTATTCACAAGTTGAGTGATTTCCTTCTTAAAAATAAGCACAATCCCTACTATGACCACGAGCACAAGTACAATTTCCAAAACGCAAATCCCGCTCTCATCCTCCATAAACTCCTTCAACATATAACCTCCTAAATTGATATCCCCCATATTCCAGGAACTATCAAAATCAACATAACTACGAATAACATGCCCATCAATGGAACTATAAGCTTCGTCGAAATCATCTCACCACGCATCTTCATAAGCTGTTTTTCTTTGCTTTCAGCCTCTAAAGCCTCCTTTGAAAGAATTGTTCTAAGCTCACAATTTCCTCCCTTTAGATTCTGAAGCAAGATTAACGCCAAGCGCTTATAGTCCCTCTGCTTCGCCTCATTCCCAAACCTCTCAAAACATTCACTCTCACTCGCACCATTCTCTAGAAACGAAGCACATCTCTGAATCAGCTCAAAACCATACCTTCTCTCATTTCTCTTCTCAAGCCTCTTCTCATAACCATCCTTTATTAGGGAAAAAGCTTTTCTCACAGACATTCCAGCGCTTATATAGAGAGATAGTTTCTCTACTATGTACGGATAATCCTCCGTCATACACGCGTCCCTCTTCCTTCTCTCACGCAACTCTTTCTCTCTTTGAATCAATGGGTAAAACACAAGCATAATTACTGAGATTAATATAATATAAAGGCCCTTATTCTCAGACTTCACACTCCACTTTACCTTCTGTCCATAAAGTTTATCCGGAAGATATACATAACGCTCTGTGTTCTTTTGTTTCTCTCTACTTCTCAACGCACTTTCCATTGCTTTTCTCATTGCGCCCTTACTTTTAGAGTCAAACTTCGGTATTACGACGCAAAACACATAATCCTCTTCTATCTCTCCGCAACTTAGATGCGCTGTAACATTTATAAGCTTTTTCTCCTTCAAGCCCTCATTATGTACACTTCCATCAACACCGACAACTTCATCATCCACGTCCCAATCAGCCCGGACTTTCCCATCAACATAGGACTCACTGAAAACTAAACTACCTTCCACATGATCTCTCGACTCGTTCTCACCCAAAACCGTATCATCAATTTCTTTCTTCGCCTTCCTAAACAGCGAATGCGCCTCCTTTCTTGAAAGAACTCGGGTAGGAACGTCATATTCTATACTGACCTTCTCTCCATTACTTTCTCCTACGATGCTCTCCGTTCTAGAGCCTTCTCCTAAGGAACGTTTCTCGATTCTTCCATCAAAACTCTGTGACTGAAAAAACAGCCCTACTGACACTATCACCCCCATGACAGCAAGCACTCGAACGCACTTTACAAGCCCTTTAGGCCACTTTTCTCTATATTTTGACGTCAAAAATAAAACCACTACACCCAGAACCAAAGAGATGATCACATTCTCCCCTCCTTCCTTACAATCCATACCGCAAGAGAAGCCGAAATCACATATATTCCAAAAGCAACAGTCATCACTACAACTCCCGCCAAGTTGCTATACAAAACAGAGATAAACTCATATGAAGTTATCTTAAGAAATGCTATGAACAAAAGCGGTACGGCACACATAATCTTCATTTCTACGTTTTTCTCATAAGAATCTGCTGCAATTTGCCTACGAATCTCTATCATTTCATTCATCCTGTCAGTGCACTTTCGAATATTTGATACATAATCCGCACCCAACCGCTTCGAGAAAACGAATACCTCCGCAAATTCCCAAACCTCCTCCAGGTCATTACGATATGCAAAGTCATAAAAAGCCATCTCTATGGGCTTGTTAAGAGCAACTTCCTGATTCACTTTCGATATTCCACGAACAAATTCCGCATTCGCTCCAAACAATTCCGCAAGAGCTTCCTCTTCTTTCATGAATGCCACTTCTATCGAAAGACCAGTCGATAACCAGGAAGTAATTCCACCCAAAAACTCCTGATAACACTTAAGAAAGAATTCTCGTTCCTTGCCAACCTCTTCACCCGCAAGATACACAACACTACCTATCAGTATTACTGGAAAAAGCACAAGACCGTACACGCTATCATAGAAAAGCCAAGAGATAAATATTGTTAAAACAACCGCCACTACAACTACTTCTAAACATAATTTCCTTTTAGATATGACTTCTTCAACGTATCTTTTAAGCCTCTTTTCCAAACCCAAGCACCACTCTCCTCATCAAATTCGACTATCTTTCGAACCTTCACTTCGTCATCCTTCATAGAGTCCATCTCACAAATCTCCTTCACCCGCCTCCTTCCATCTCTTCCTCTTTCCAAATGAACAATAATATCTATTCCAGACACAATAAGACTTCGGACAACCTCAATTGGCAGCCTCTCTGCCATTAATGCCATACTTTCTAATCTTGATATCATATCTTGTGACGAATTTGCATGACCTGTACTAAAACAGCCATCATGTCCTGTATTCATCGCCTGAAGCATTTCAAATGTTTCAGGTCCTCTACATTCACCTACAATCAAGCGATCCGGGCGCATTCTAAGCGAGGTCTTCACCAGTTCACGTATCGTTATCTCGTTTTTTCCCTCTATATTCTTATCTCTGCTCTCCAATCGAACCAGATTTAATCCCTTCTGAAACTGAATTTCTGCAGAATCCTCAATACAGATTACTCTTTCCGAGTCTCCTACAAACTCCGTCAAAGCACCCAGAAACGTCGTTTTTCCACTAGAAGTACCTCCAGAGATAAATATGTTGTATTTACTTTCAACCAAATCCCGTAAAAACTCCGCTTCCCTCTTCCCAATTGAACCTAAATCAATCAAATCCGCCATCGATATAGCATCTTCCGGGAATTTTCGAATCGTCATCACACTTCCATGTATCGCTATTGGACTTAAAACTATGTTTATTCGAGAGCCATCATCCAACCTAGTATCTACAATCGGCACAGTTTCATTCACAATCTTATTTCTACGAGCGACTATCTTTTGGATTAAATCCTCATACTCCTGAGGCGAGGGAAAAGCTTCTTCCGTCAGAATCATCTCACCCTTTCTTTCCACATAAATCCGATTGTATCCATTCACCATAACCTCAGTCACCTCCGAATCATCGAGAAAGTCCTGAAGTACGCCTAATCTCCTGAACGAATTAAATATTCTCCTCTCTATCTGTTTTCTCCGTGAAATAGGAAGCGATATCTTCTGCCCATATTCACATATGACACCTCGTATCAC
>DAISYI010000038.1:0-1395 GCA_036825385.1 Lachnospiraceae bacterium
TGCAACAAGACGGTCAACAGCACCTACAAGCTTACCAATTTCAGGCTTTGTAAGCTGGTCATCAGCACCTACAGATTCGCCCTTCTTTCTAATATCATCATTGATAAGTGATGAGAAGATAATAACTGGAATCTTTTTAAGAGTATCATCTTCTTTAACAAGTTTACAAAGTCTGTGTCCATCCATCTGAGGCATTTCGATATCAGTGATAATAAGATGAACTTTATCAAGTACAGATCCATCATCACGCATCTCACGAAGAGTATCCCATGCTTCCTTACCATTTGGGCACATACGAAGATTTGTGTAACCAGCTTTGATAAGTGATTCCTGGATCATCTTCATAAGCATCTTTGAATCTTCTGCGATGAGAAGTGGTGATGCGCTTCTATCCTTTGTCTCATAATGATCGAGGTCAGAAACCTTAAGAGAAGTTTCTTTATTGATACCAGCGACGATTTTCTCGAAATCGATGATAACAATAAGTCTATCTTCCCACTTAAGAACACCTGTAGCTGTTCCACCAGCATCTGAGCTGATAGTAGAATCAGGTTCATTAATATCTTTCCATGATACACGGTGAATACCAATAACTGTATCTACATGGAAAGCTGTATTAAGGTTATTGAAATTAGTTATGAAGAGAAGACCATCTTTTGAATCTGCACCTTCATCATATCCCAAACATTTTCTAAGATTAATAACAGAAATAATCGTATCACGTGGCATAAAAATGCCTTCTACTAAAGGATTAGAATTTGGGATAGGTGTAACCTCCTCATACGGCATAATTTCAAGAACTTTTGCTACATTGATGCCGTAATGAATGCCGGCCACAGTGAATTCCAGAACCTCAAGTTCGTTTGTTCCTGATTCCAGCAAAATATTTGTGTCCATCGTTCTCCTCCTTGTTCTTAAAGACCTATTTTAATAGCCTGATCATTTTTGATCATTTCCATTGCCTGGTTTGTCATACTGTTAAGTTTTGATTTCGGGAACTGAAAAAGCAGAATAAGTTCAACTTCTTCTCCCGGTTTTATATTTGCCTGATACGTGGATAAATCATTTAGAAGAATCGTCGTATCATTAGCTACAACGTCAGTTCCATTAACAATGAAGTTATATTTATACTTCTTTGACAATAAATCAAGGTTAATCTCTGCCGACGAAGTATTCTTGCCTTTAACCGTATACACTACGAAAGAATTTCCAGATGAAGGTAACAGTGCATAATAGTCACCGTATGTGTATTTCTCTTCTACCTTCGTGCCTTGACTTGTAAAGGTCATTCCTTCGATTGCAAGTGCATCATTTATAGAAACGGTCGATTCGTTATTTCCGTTATTTCCGTTATTAGTAGAATTGTTGTTTGTATCGTCTTCTTCTTTTTCTTCG
>DAISYI010000038.1:1490-4285 GCA_036825385.1 Lachnospiraceae bacterium
CCCCAAGAACCATTAAACTTACGAGCTTATTTTTTCTCATACTGCTCTCCATAAAGTTCTAAAAACTTTTATTTATCGTAACATTCTTAAATCCATTATTCAATAAAAACATAATTAAATCGCAATAAATACTATGCTTTATCAAATGTGAAATAAAACAGGACGCCGGCCTCTTTATTCTCGACTCCACACTCCTTGTTATAGATTTCAGCGAGTGCTTTAACGATTGAAAGACCGATACCAGTTCCGCCATATTCGCGGGTTCTGGCTTTGTCTACTTTGTAGAACTTGTCCCAGATCAGATTCAGACTTTCTTCAGGTATCAAATTACCCGAATTATAAACAGAGAATATTACTTCTCCCTCTCTCTCTTCGAGCTTAATCTCTATAACCTTCTCATCCTTACAATAATGAATAGCATTTGAAAGATAATTAGAGATAATCTGTTCAAGAGAGAATTCGTCTGCCCAAACATAGACATCAGAATCTATATCAAATCTAACCTTAATATCATTTTTTCGTATAAGTATATCGGAATTTTTCACAATTTCCTTAATAGCATCTGAGATATTAACTCGAGTCATTTGGATATTATTCTGGCCAAATTCAAGCTGATTTAAAGAAAGAAGCTGCTTAACCATTTCATCCATCTTCTGGCTTTCATCAATAATTACATTCAAATAGTATTTTTCATCTTCAGGATTCTCAGCAACGCCATCTCTCAAGCCTTCTGCATAGCCTTCTATCAGAGCAATTGGAGTCTTAAGTTCATGAGAAACATTTGAAAGGAATTCCTTACGCATATTATCACTATTCTCCATGATGGCAAGATCATGAACCAGCTTATTATTGGCATTCTTTAACTCACCAATAGTACTCTCAAGCGTTTCTGACATCTCATTGAAGTTGTTTCCAAGAATATCAATCTCGTTCTCTTTTTTGCTAGGAATATACTTGGCGTTAAAGTCTAGATTCTTCATCTTTACAGAAAGACCTGTAAGCTCTGTAATAGGCTTTGTGATTCTACGTGCAAGAATTGATGAAACCAAAACTGCCAAAATCATAGAAAATAAACCCGCAATCAAAAGACATCTATTGGAAATATTTGCACTTTCCTTCAAAGAGTCTACAGCGGTACGAATTACTACAGTGTTATTGTCTGGAAGTGAACCTGTGAGAACAAGAAAATCACTGTTAATCTCCTCGTCTCTGTACTTTTTGATTTTAAACAGATTATTTTCCTCAATTACAGAATCTTTAGCTTTATCAAAAGCCGCATCTGTATAGAGCTTCATAAAACGCTCAGTAGAACTAACACCACTAGATGTAAGCATAATAGTTCTATCTTGTGTAATTACTGCAATTGTAAGGTTACCTGTTGCGCAGATTCTCTCGAAATCATATCTGAAGCTCATGTCATAAAGAGTACCCATCTTGTTCTCATTAGACAGACGGTCGTATACATCCTTAAGTGTCTGAGCTTTTTCCTGCTCGTAAATCTCCTCCATAAGGAAGGTGTTCAGAAAAAAGAGCACAGAAAGAGTTGCGATAACGATAGTAACGAAAATCGCAAGAATCTGCTTATATAGAAAAGAAAATTTTCTTCTATACTGCTTCAAACTTATACCCCATTCCCCAGATTGTCTTGATATAGTCGCCACAATCGCCGAGCTTATTTCTGAGTTTCTTTACATGAGTATCGATTGTACGGGCATCGCCAAAGAAATCATAATTCCAAACGTTATTTAGAATCATGTCACGTGAAAGAGCAATTCCCTGGTTATTCAGGAAGTAATTCAAAAGTTCAAATTCCTTTACAGAAAGTGCTACTTCGACGCCATCGCAAGTAACAACATGTGCTCCAACATCCAGAGTAATCTTTCCAGCCGAAATGACATTTGAAGGACCATTGTCTTCCTTCTTCTCTTCAGAACGTCTTATGACTGCATTAACACGAGCCATAAGAAGCTTTGGAGAAAAAGGCTTCTGAACATACTCGTCCACTCCGAGTTCAAAACCGCGAAGCTCATCTTCTTCCGAAGTCTTTGCTGTAAGCATGATTACAGGAATATTTGATGTCTCACGAATCTTCTCGAGAACCTTGAAACCGTCCATTCCAGGCATCATGACATCGAGAATGATTAGACGCAAATCATCAATATCTTTGAAGAAATTCAAAGTCTCCTGACCATCTGCAGCCTCGTATACATCGAAGCCTTCTTTGATGAGGAAATCCGAAACAAGCTTACGAATTCTTCCCTCGTCATCTGCAATAAGTACTTTCATTCCTTCCATGACAAAACCCACCTTCTATTTATTCTTAATATTCAGTTCGAGTTCCTTCTTGCGTATCACTGTTTCTCGCTGTTTCAGATCTTCTTCCCACTGAGAATACTTATTCTCAATCTTCGTCTTATAGTTGAGAATTGTAGGAGAATCAGCTGTATTAAGTACAACAAACATACCGATTACTAGCAGAAAAAGCACGCTGCTTAAAACTATCGAGATTATAAACCGCTCTTTAATCTTCTTTACTTTGCTTTCCGCAGCTGCAATCTTCTGTTCACAATCGTATTTTACTACCTTTATCTTTGATTCAGAAGTCTTTTTGACAGGAATCGGAGGCAATTCGCTCTCATCTACATGATATACATTCACGAGATTCTCTCGAAGAAGATAAAGAAACATAATACCATTCTCTGTCTTTTGATTGCAAACGGATTACCAGCGGTTCGTTAACCCGTACGGCAGAAAGCGGCTGATAATCAAAATCCGGATCCGTCGGATCATCATAT
>DAISYI010000038.1:4295-8445 GCA_036825385.1 Lachnospiraceae bacterium
TCAGAAACACGCTTAATATAAAGCTCTTTAATTTGTTTTTCATTTGCATTGTTTAACTGTTTTGAGAAGAAATCAATTGCCTTCTGCTCTTTCTCAGCTAAAGCAAACATTTCCTCATCAGTATAAGTAAATGCATTTACCGTCAAATTCTTATCGTCCATAGCTACCCCAATATAAATATACGTTAATATAAAGTTATTTTAACATAAAACGATTTGTAAAAAAATACGGGAATGGTAAATACCATTCCCGTTAATGGACTAGACGAGAGTCGAACTCGTGTCCAAAAATCAATTCCCTGTTCTTCTACGAGTGTAGTCCTTTATTTAGAATTCCCTGTAAAATAAGAGAAAGGACACTCCAAATTTTACAAGTAGCTTCATAAATACGTCCGAATACTCAAAGCTTTGTAATCGCCGTTTCCTGCTAGGTTAGATGAGACCCAGGTCCTGATCACGCAGGTTAGACCAGGTTGGATCCGTTGCCGTAATTAGGCAGCGTATGCTAAATTATCTTCAGCGTTTAAATTTAAGTTTGGAATTTAACGCATCCCGTGCGACTCGCTTCACCAGCTTCATGATCCCTGTCGAAACCATTACTAGCCCATGAATCTATATTTATAATACCAGAAAAAGCTGATATTTTAAATATCCTAATACAGATTTCTAACCTTGAAATCTCTCTGTGCTTCTCTCTTCTGATCTTTATCAGCGATATCTCGTCTCTTGTCATAGAGCTTCTTACCACGAGCAAGTGCAATTTCAACCTTTACTCTAGGTCCTTTAAAATAAATCTCTACTGGAACAAGTGTATATCCCTTTGTTTTGATTTTTCCGAGAAGCTTATTAATTTCAGCTTTATGGAGAAGCAGCTTTCTCTTTCTGAGAGGGTCTCTATTAAAGATATTTCCCTGCTCATAAGGAGGAATGTGCATCTGGTTTATAAATACTTCTCCATCCTTTATCTCTATAAAAGACTCTTTAATACTGCATCGTCCGGCACGGAGGGATTTAACCTCTGTACCGACGAGTTCTATACCAGCTTCAAAGAATTCTTCAAGAAAATAATCATGTCTAGCCTTTTTATTATTAGCTATCATTCTTTTTGAGTTTTTATCAGGCATACTGATTCTCCGAAAGTACAAAATCTATAGTTCTAGTATCTTTATTTGCGTTATCTACTTTGACACGAACCTTCTGACCGATTCTGTAAACTAGCTTAGTTCTCTCGCCTACTAGTTCCTGTCTTTCTTCGTCGTATCTGAAGTAATCGCCTGTAAGGGCTGTTATATGCACGAGACCTTCGATCGTATTTGGAAGCTCTACATAAATACCGAAGCCTGTTACACCAGAGATAGAACCTACGAATTCCTCACCGATATGAGCCATCATATATTCGGCCTCTTTCATCTTGTCTGTCTCACGTTCTGCTTCATCAGCTCTTCTTTCGAGGACGCTACATCTTTCAGCTCGTTCAGGAAGGAGCTTCTTATAATGCTTCATTCTCTTTTTGTCCATTTCACCGTGAAGATAATCCTTAATAATTCGGTGAATCTGAAGATCAGGATATCTACGAATAGGCGATGTGAAGTGACAATAATACTCACTTGCAAGACCGAAGTGGCCTTCACACTCAGTGTTATACTTCGCTTTCTGCATAGCGCGAAGAACCATGTGATTAATCACTTCTTCCTCAGGTCTACCCTTAATCTTCTTAAGGACTTCCTGAATCTCTTTAGGAGATACGTGAACTCCCTTAGGACGAATTGTAATTCCAATTGTCTGTGTATAATCATTAAGCGCAAGAACTCTGTCTGCATCGGGTGCACCATGAGTTCTATACATGAAAGGAATCTCTTTCTCATCGAAACAGCGAGCAACTGTCTCATTTGCAAGAATCATGAAATCCTCAATCATCAAGCTAGCAATATCTCTATCACGAGATTTGATTTCCTTAGGAGTTCCATCTCTGTGAAGGAGAATCTCAGCTTCAGGGAAATCGAAATCAATACATCCCTTTGCATGACGGGCCTTTCTAATGATATCAGAAAGTTCTTTCATAGCGAAAAAGTGTGGAACCAATCTTCCGTACTCTTTTGCTAGTTCCTCGTCTCCCTCAAGAATCATAGAAACATTGTGATAAGTCATTCTCTTATCTACGTTAATTACAGACTCATCAATTGTATAATCGATAACCTGACCAGACTTATTAATCTTCATGATACATGAAAGCGCAAGTCTGTCTTCACCTTCATTAAGTGAACAGATACCGTTAGAAAGCGCTTTAGGCAGCATAGGAATAACTCTGTCACAGAGGTATACAGAAGTCCCCCTTACGATTGCTTCCTCGTCTAAAGCACCATTCTCGCACACATATTCAGCAACATCTGCAATATGTACACCGAGAATATAGTTATCACCTTCGATACCTACAGAAACAGCATCATCGAAATCCTTCGTCTCATCACCATCAATTGTAACCATAGGAATTTCTCTCAAATCGAGTCGATTCTTAATCTGTTTCTTCTTTACAGGTTTATTTACATGGTTTGCTTCGTCAAGACATCCAACAGGGAATTCTGATGGAATATCCATTGCCTTTACAATTGAAAGAATATCAGCACCTGGTTCATCCTTACCACCGATAATCTCAACAATTCTACCTTCAGGCTTTTTGATTCCATCCGCATACTGAGTGTACATAACTACAACTTTGTCGTTATTCTTCGCACCTAAGAATGCATCAGACGGAATATAGAGATCATCACAGAACTTCTTATCATCAGGGATTACGAATCCGAAACCGTTCATCTTAGTGAATGTCCCTACAATTCTTTCGACATTGTGAGAAACGATTTCCTCGATTCTTGCTTCCTTTCTCTTTCCCTTAGGTGTATCGCAAAGAGAAATGCGTACAGTATCCTTATGCATTGCAGCATTAACATTTGATTCTGGAATAAAAAAGTCTTCATCGTAACCTTCCACGGTAACGAAGCCAAATCCTCTTGCGTGAGCAGTGAATTCTCCTGTGAGAAGCTTTTTCTCAGGAGCCATATCTCTTCTAGAAGTCTTCGACTTAGAAGATGATGAATGCTTTCCTGATTTCTTCAAAGCCTTCTTCGCATTCTTTCTCTCTGCTTCTCTCCTCACTCCGAGAAGCTTAGATTTAAGTTCAGCTTTCTTATTCTTTGAAATCTTATATGGTTTATTTCTCTTATTTCTCAAACTATTCTCCGTTCAAAAATAAAGGCCACCGCGAAAGCGATGGCCCTGTAGTTCATTTCTTAGAAACTTCCAATATTCAACACTGCAGCGAATATGAAATAGAGGACAATAAGAACACTTGTAAACTTTACAAGAATCCCTTCTTTAGAACGTCCCTTATTCTTTGCCCAGTATGATGAATCTGAAAGCTGTCCACTAAGTGATCCGAGCCCAGCGTCCTTTCCCTGCTGTGCAAGCACGATAATAGAGATTGCAACGCTTACAAATATAAATAAAACTGTAACAACTGTTTTTAAAGTAGTACTCAAAGTCTTCCCTCCAAGTTTTCTCTTAAATTTACGCTCTTACTAATTTATCACAAAATTATTACAAAGGCAACTAGAAATGAATATTAAACGTTGATTTCTGCTTTTGCTCCGAGGAGTTCTCTATTCTCTTCGAGGATAGGATTGATTACATCACGAAGGTATACTTCAACCTGTCTAGGAGCACGTCCTACGTAAAGTGAAGGATCAAGTGTAGCCTTAAGTTCTTCATCAGAAAGATTGAACTTCTCATCTTCTGCGATAAGTTCGAGAAGGTTATTGTCGAGACCATTAACCTTTACATTTGCGCCTGCTTCCATAGAGAGCTCTCTGATTCTCTCATGGATTTCCTGACGGTTACCGCCCTTCTTTACTGCATCCATCATGATGTTCTCTGTAGCCATGAATGGAAGTTCTGAACGAAGTCTCTTCTCTATAACCTTTGGATATACAACGAGTCCTGAAACAACATTGAGGCAGAGATCCAAAACTCCATCAGTTGCAAGGAATCCTTCTGCAATAGAAAGTCTCTTGTTTGCGGAATCATCAAGTGTTCTCTCAAACCACTGTGTAGCTGATGTGATTGCAGGATTAAGAGCGTCAATCATAACGTAACGAGAA
>DAISYI010000038.1:8498-15283 GCA_036825385.1 Lachnospiraceae bacterium
CCTCTACTTCCTTCAAATGCTGAAGAAGACGGATATCATTTGACATCTTGTGAGCTGATGCTGCGATGCCTGCGAGTACATTTGCTACTCTTGTATCCATCTTTCTAGAATATGTCTGACCTGAAACTGGTACGCAAGATGAGAATCCCATCTTTTTCGCGATGATAGGGTCAATCTTATCAATTGTTTCGTCATCACCCTTGAAGAGCTCCTTGAAAGAAGCCTGAGTACCTGTAGTACCCTTTGAACCGAGAAGCTTAAGTGTAGAAAGTACGTAATCTAAATCTTCGAGATCCATTACGAATTCATTCATCCAAAGTGTAGCTCTCTTTCCTACCGTTGTAGGCTGTGCCGGCTGGAAATGTGTGAAGGCAAGTGTAGGAAGAGCCTTATTCTCATCGGCAAATTTAGAAAGCTCATTGATTACATTGATAAGCTTACCACGAAGAAGTGTTAGCGCATCTCTCATGATAATCACATCTGTATTATCACCTACGAAACATGAAGTCGCGCCGAGATGAATGATACCAGCAGCCTTAGGACACTGCTTACCATAAGCATATACATGGCTCATTACGTCGTGACGAACTTCCTTCTCACGAGCACGAGCAACATCATAATTGATGTCCTCAATATGCTCCTTCATCTCATCGATCATCTCCTGCTTGATTACAGGCTCACCATCTTCACCAGTCAGATTAAGCTCCATTTCAGTTTCAGCAAGCGCAATCCAAAGTCTTCTCCATGTAGAGAACTTCTTGTTCTCGGAAAAAATGTACTGCATCTCACGACTTGCATATCTCTCTGAAAGTGGACTAATATACTGATCTTCTCTCATTTCTCATACTCTCCCATTACTTGTCATACTTACCACGAATATCTTCCTTCGGAGGTTCAATCGGATACTTACCGTTGAAGCACCCCGTACAAATCGGAAGATTATCTACCATCTCATGAAGTCTGTTCTGCTCTAAATAAGCAAGCGAATCAGCACCTATTATCTTTCTGATATCTTCTACCGAGTGCTCATAAGCAATAAGCTGTTCTCTCGCTGGCACATCGATACCGAAGTAACATGGCCAGAGGAAAGGTGGTGAAGAAATACGAACATGTACTTCTTTCGCACCAGCATCACGAAGCATCTTTACAATCTGAGCAGATGTCGTACCACGAACGATAGAGTCATCAATCATGATGATTCTCTTGCCCCTTACGACCTCGCTAAGCGCATTAAGCTTAACTCGTACGCCTGATTCTCTCGCAGACTGACGAGGCTTAATAAACGTACGTCCTACATATGTATTCTTTACGAATGCCTGACCATACGGAATACCTGATTCCATGGAAAAACCTTGAGCAGCTGCATTACCAGATTCTGGAACACCTACTACGAGATCCGCATCTACATAAGAATCCTTCGCTAGGAAACGTCCAGCTCTAATTCTAGCCTTATACACGCTATGACCATCGATATAAGAATCGTTTCTAGCGAAATAAATATACTCGAAGATACATCTAGCCTGTTCTTCCTTAGGAAGGCAGTTCGTCGTATCAGAAACAATACCTTCCTGTGTAATTGTAACCACTTCACCAGGCTCGACATCGCGAATATACTCTGCACCTAAAGTGTCGAGGGCACATGTCTCCGAAGCTAAGATGTAAGTATTATCTCTTTTTCCCAAAACAAGCGGATGGAATCCCTGTGGATCTCTAAATCCGATGAGCTTACGAGGGCTCATAAGCACTACAGAATAACCACCCTTCAGGTGCTTCATCGTCTTTACGACCGCTTCCTCGACAGTCTTCGAATTAAGTCTCTCGCGCGCCACGAGGTACGCAATCGTCTCTGAATCGATAGTCGTCTGGAAGATAGCACCCGTCATAGACAGATGTTCACGAAGCTCATTTGCGTTGATTAGATTACCGTTATGAGCAAACGCGAGCGTTCCCTTTACATAGTTCAATACGAGTGGCTGAGCGTTAGCAAGTGTTGACTCACCAGCGGTCGAATAACGCACATGACCTACACCGATATTACCATGTAATTCTTCGATTTCTTTTTCGGAAAAAGCTTCAGTAACCAACCCCATGTCTTTATGATGACATATGTTTCCATATGAAGCTTCCGTGTCAGAAACCGCGATACCAGCACTTTCCTGTCCTCTGTGCTGTAAAGAAAACAATCCATAATAGAGAGAATATGATACATCTGAACCATCGAGGTCATAAATACCGATTACACCACATTCTTCTCTAACCCCTGTATCAGACTCTCTAGGGTCGAGAGAATCATTTAAAAATTCCTTATGCATATTAACTCCACAAAACTTAAAACCAAAAACTACTAGAACTTCTCCCCTGTAAGGAGTTCATAAGCTTCTTTATACTTCAAAATCGTTTTCTCGATAATATCATCTGGGAGCAAATAATCAGAATCTGGATTTGCCTTTAACCAATCGCGAACGAACTGCTTGTCAAATGAAGGTTCTGACTGTCCTACCACGTATTCTGAAACTGGCCAGAAACGTGAGCTGTCAGGCGTAAGCATCTCGTCACCAAGTACGATTTCACCATTCTCATCGAGACCGAATTCAAATTTCGTGTCTGCAATGATGATTCCGCACTTAAGAGCGTGCTCAGCACACTTCTTATAGAGCGCGATTGTATAGTCTTTGATCTTCGTAGCGTATTCCTCTCCATGACCTGGGAAACGCTTCTCTAAGTAATCGATCGACTGATCGAAAGAAATGTTCTCATCATGATCGCCATACTCTGCTTTTGTAGATGGCGTAAAGATAGGTTCAGGAAGTTTCTCTGATTCTCTGAGGCCTTCAGGGAGTTTAATACCGCAAACAGTACCGTTCTCCTGATAGCTCTTCCAGCCGCTTCCTGTGATATAACCTCTGACGATGCATTCTACAGGAATCATAGTAAGCTTCTTGCAGAGCATAGTCTTCCCCTGGAATTCTTCACTTCTGAAAAACTCAGGCATATCATTTGTGTCGATAGAAATCTTGTGGTTCTTCACGATGTCTTTCGTGTAATCAAACCAAAAGTCAGACATACGATTGAGGACAGCGCCCTTGTCGACAATCTTGTTCTTCAAGATTACGTCGAAGGCTGATATCCTGTCCGTAGCGACCATTACGATTGAATCGCCGATATCGTACACCTCTCTTACTTTGCCACTCTTTGCTGGTTTGAATTCTTGGTACATTTTACAATTCCTTTCATTGTAAGTAACTATCTCGCAACTATCTGGCCGTCCTCAGTCAATCTAGCACCTTGAGAGAGGCTCTGTAGATATTCCAGACTAGCTGCATACTCCGTCTTGTCGGTAATTTTCTTCATTGAACCAGTATTAAATTCACACGGCACGAAATATGGAGTAATCTTTCCATCTCGACCGATCTTAAGCTTGGCTATTCCTGTCTTGTATGTTTCTGGCATTTCCTCATCAAGCGAGAACCAGAAATTACCTAAGCTGTAATAGACAGGTACTTTTCCAATATATGAGACACCCTGCAGACAGTGAGAATGACATCCAATAATCGCATCAGCACCAGCATTTACGAAATCATTCGCAAGTTCTACCTGATCAGATGCATAGTAAGGATTTCCCTCTGTCCCCCAATGTACGATTGCAATAACTATGTCAGCATTCGCTCTAGCACTACGAATAACTTTCACATACTTCTCTGAATTCAGAGTCTTCAGTACACCAGGACTATCTACAGTAGCTTCTTTTGTGTAATTATAGGATCTCTCGATCTGCGTTGCAGATACAAAGGCTATCAGACGACCATTTATATTGTAATATAAAGGCTTCATCGCCTCATCGAGGTTCCTTCCTGCTCCGACATATTGAATCGAATATGAATCCAATGTATCGAGCGTATCAACGAGAGCTTCAGCACCGAAATCATATACATGATTGTTCGCTACATTTACGAAGTCTACGCCAATTGATTTAAACAGTGAAGCATTCTTTGGATTAGAACGGAAAGTATAGTCCTTTCCTTTCAAAGCTTCACCTCTAGTTGAGTAACAAAACTCGTTATTGACGGATAGAATATCCGCCGAGCGCATCTCGCTAAGTAAATCCTGTGAGAAACAACTTGCGAAGTCGCCACCCTTCTTTTTCAGATAATCCATAGTCCAGATATCATCGGCGAAATTGATGTCCCCTGTGAATTCCAGGATAGTTTCAGCATTCTTAGACTTTTGGTGAAAAAGCTTTTTCCCGTCAGCCTTGTTTATATTTCTCTCTTTCAGATAGCTGTAGTAAAGAGATTTAATAGTACAACCAGTCGCATCATACCAGATACTAGGCGAAGAATAATCTGTTGTCTTTGAGACTTTCTTCAAAGCATCCAGTCCGTAATCTTCTACGATAAATGAGAGGAAATCCTCATCGAGCGCAAAACTACCAAAGAACTCTTTCGAGCCATTCGAAAGTATTGTCTTTACGTAATTCTGATAAGCTGTGATTTCTTCTTTCGAAAAGTTCGCTTTAGAGTTCTCTCTTTTTCTCCTGAGGCCTTCGGAAAAAGCGCATGACGTCAGGATTGCAACTATGCAAATCGCAGTGATTACTTTGAAAAATTTATGATGCTTGTGATTCATTTATTAACTGATCTACTCTCGTGATAGCTTCCATTGCGCCATCATAATTGCTCTTCGCAGCTAGTTCATAGTACTGCTTGGCCAGAGCGAGATTCTTGTCCTCTCCATAACCATTTTCATATATATATCCAAGATTAATCTGAGCAGGAGCATAATTCTGAGCAGCAGCTAGTTTGAAGTAGTATTCAGCCTTCTCGAGGTCGAGCTTTACACCCTTTCCGTTGAAGTACATGTAACCGAGCTGGTTGAGAGCTGGTGCATACTTCTGTTCTGCAGCCTTTGTATAAGCTTTAATAGCCTTCTCAGAGTTCTTGTCTACATTGATACCGCCCTGATATGAAGCACCTACAAAATAATGTGCTTTTGCATAATCTACATTAGCGGCTTTATTAAAATATTCAATCGACTTACTCTTCTCATCGTCAGTAGCAGTCTCTTTGGTAAAGAGAACACCGAGTCGAATTGAAGCTTCACAGTAAGGGTACTGTGTATCTTTGCTGTACTCGGAATAATCCTTGTCAGCAAGTTCCTTGTAAAGTGCTTTTGCCTTTACATAGTCGACTTGAATTCCATATCCAGTTTCATAAAGATAGCCGAGTACGAACTTACCCATGGCAGACTTCGCCTCTGATGCTTTCTTTGCATTTTCTATACATAGACTTTCAGCATTTGGAAGATCCTTATTTGTAAGATACAGTCTTGCGAGCGCAGCGTATCCATCCGGAAGCTTGTGCTTAATAGCTGAATTGAAATAGTCTATAGCCTTATTCAGATCCTTGTCTACTCCGAGACCATTCATGTAGATATAACCGAGGTTAATTGAGGCTTCCTTTGCACCGAGCTCTAAAGCGAGTTCGTACCACTCTCTCGCTTTCGTATAGTCGTTAGAAACATCAATACCGAAATCATACATCTTAGCAAGTTTCAGAGCGGCTTTCTTGTCGCCATCGTAGGATGCTACTTCCAGTTCTGATTCTGACATCTCATTGATGTCTTTCTTCGTTTTTTCTATTTTTTGATTATAATCTGTTTTACTACTATCCTCGCAAGCACTGAGTGGTAACACCAACATAAATGCGAGAATCAAACTAAATATACGGATTTTTCTCATAATAAAATAACTTAAAAAAGAAAAAAGGCAAAGAATAGGCTTTGCCTTTTTTCTAAAACTCTTAGTAATTTACAATACCACCAAAGTCTTTTGTAAGTGAAGCTCCACCTACAAGACCACCATCGATGTTTGGCTTAGCGAAGATTTCAGCAGCGTTAGCTGGCTTAACAGATCCGCCATACTGGATTCTGATAGCTTCAGCTGTAGCTTCATCATAAACTTCCTTGATGCACTCTCTGATAGCTGCACATACTTCTTCAGCCTGATCAGATGTTGCAGTTTCGCCTGTACCGATAGCCCAGATTGGCTCGTAAGCGATGACAGCCTTCTTAGCGTCATCTGCAGAAACACCCTGAAGAGCGATCTTGATCTGCATACGGATCCAGTCGATGTAGATGTTCTGCTTTCTCTGTGTAAGTGTTTCACCACAGCAGATGATAGGTGTGATTCCGTGCTCGAAAGCCTTAAGAACCTTCTTGTTTACAGTCTCATCTGTCTCAGCGAAGTATTCTCTTCTCTCTGAGTGTCCGAGAACTACATATTCTACACCTGCATCCTTGAGCATTGCTGGAGAGATTTCTCCTGTGAAAGCACCGCTCTCTTCGAAGTACATGTTCTCAGCACCAACATGAATGTTTGTGCCCTTTGTAGCTTCTACTACTGGAATGATATCGATAGCTGGAACGCAGAATACTACGTCAACGTTGTCGTTTGCAACAACGTCCTTAAGCTCGTTAACGAGAGCTACAGCCTCGCTAGGAGTTTTGTTCATTTTCCAGTTACCAGCAATAATTTTTCTTCTAGACATTTATCTATCCTGCTTTCTATAAATTAATATAAATTATTTATCAGAAATAGCTGCTACACCAGGAAGTTCCTTACCTTCAAGGAATTCAAGTGAAGCACCACCACCTGTAGAGATGTGTGACATCTTGTCACCAAATCCAAGGTTGTTAGCAGCAGCTGCAGAATCACCACCACCAATGATTGTGATAGCGTCAGACTCAGCCATAGCCTTAGCTACTGATACTGTACCGTTTGCAAGAGA
>DAISYI010000039.1:0-1216 GCA_036825385.1 Lachnospiraceae bacterium
AAATCTATTCGACTTTACTATGAAATAGAGAAAGGTACTTGGAAGATAGCAGCGTAAAAAAAAGGAATCCTACATCTGAGGATTCCTCTTACACTCTATTTCCTTGCACCGCAATCACACTTATAACCAGTAGTTACCGTTTCATCATATGCAGCCTTGTCCTGTACCCAAACCTGTGATGTAACCACATCATGATGAACTACCCTGGGTTCCTGCTCATAGTATACTTCATAAGAGCCATGTGAATAATTACCTATAACAACTTGTTCTTTCACAAAAGCTTCCCAGTCTTCATATCGTGAGAAAATTCTTCCACAGTCGCGACAACGAACGCCCTTTTCCACATAGTCATATACAGTTTCATCATATGCAGCTGAGACTTCTTTATTCTCGTAATGTCCAGTAGCATCATGATGTGCTACTTCCGTAATCGGAATCCAATTATGTACATGAGAGCCTGATGCACTTGATTCAGTCGTTCCAGAGTTTGTGCTGGAGTTATTGCTTACACTTGAATCACTTTGGGCTGCCTGAACACTTGCAGAAGCAACCGATTGTTTTGATGCAGATTCTACCGAGTCACCTGATCGATTAGAAGCTTCAGAAGCATCACTTTCTTTACCATTTCCATCCGAAACCTCTGATCGTACGCTTGCAGTCTTTCCATCCGAAATCTGTTCTGAAGTACTTCCATCCTCTTCTTCCTCCTTCGTAGATTCTACCTTCTGATCTTGTAGATGCTTTCTGGTCAGATACAGATGATACTGACCAAAGAAAGGAATTATCACAAATACCAGAAGCACAACTATTATAATTGCTATTCTCTTTGCCTTCTTGCTATCCATAATCACCCCTCCTATCATAACTACGTCATTGGGTGTCTTTTTCTTAAATATACTACGTCATTGGGTGTCTTTTTCTTAAATATACTACGTCATTGAGTGGGTGTCAATCAAAACTCCCTGTACTACGTATCGTTTACTTCCATCCCCATTACACGTACATAAGGTAAGCAGTTGACTATTAGTATTCAAAACAGCATCGTCATTATAGATTCCGTCACAGAATTTTATCTCCTGAATATAGTTAAACATATCTATTGGTTCCTTGCATCCATTCCATTTATCAAGAATCGATTCTGCAGGCATAGTATAGGCTGCTACAACCTGATATACTCGTTTTGCTTCTGGAGTATAAACTTCGATAAAACCTTTTT
>DAISYI010000039.1:1226-11655 GCA_036825385.1 Lachnospiraceae bacterium
TATGCAATTGCTGGAACATACTACCATCTCGCATATTATGACCATATAACACTGTAACCGGATCTGAGAAATCTCTTGCATTACATTTTTGACTATAAATACATCCATGTATATCAGAATCTCCAAATACATTATGTTTCAAATAATAATCCTCTGCCTTTGAATCCCCAGACTGTAAAACAGGATAATCTATGGTAGTTCCTGGAATCGTAATCCAAGCATAAATATCCTGATTCACATCCTTTAATTTTTCAAAATCAATCTTTTCTTCAGGATCAGTATCCTTTGGAAATACTTCCTCTTTCACAACCTCATCTCGAAAAGATTCATCTTTTTCTTTCTGAATAAAACCCGGTAAATAAAATCCTAAACCTAATAACACAAAAGCAAGAATTAATCCAACAATCTTCCACTTTTTCATACCTATATACCTCAAAAGAGAGGGCAAAATGCCCTCTCCACAAATAAACTATGAAACTCTGCGTTTCTTTCTAATAAAGAACCACATTGCAATACAACCTAACAATCCGCATCCAGCAGCGAATGGCCATCTAGAGGAACTATCTCCAGTCTGAGGAGGTGTTTTGATTGGAGGCGCAGATAATTTTACAGTCTGTCCTTCATCTTCAATATCCTCATGCGATACGACTTCAATACTATGAGCATATAATTTCTCAAATACTACGATTTCCGTGTTCCCTAATCCATCTGCACGGAATGTAAATGAAACATCTATCATGCCATCCGCCTTATCCGGTGTGAACTTTACACTAGATTTCACTTTAGCGCCATGAATGCGAAGTGGCTTTCCAGTAGATTTATCCATAAGAATTCCTTCTAAGATGTACTCTTCCCCTGGAATTAAATTCTTATATGCCACCTGATCAACTATGGTTAATTCACCTTCAGCCACAGCAGCTTTACCACCATTGATTGTTGCAGTCGTTCCAATTTCAGGATAAGAAACTGTCTGATTCTGATCATTAATGTCCGCATGACATGTAACCAAAACATCACCATAGTAAACATCTTCAAATACTACAACGCTCGTACCAGCTAGTTTGCTCGCATCAAATTCGTAGTCCAATTCCACTGTGCCATTTGTTTCCTTCGGAATAAACGTTTTTTCTGCCTTTACCTCCTTATCATCAATAAGAAGAGGCTTTTTCGTCATCTGATCCATAAGGATTCCGGACACACGATATTCCTTACCTGGGACTAAATTCTTGTAGGCAACTGTATCAATGATGACTGCCTTTTTATTAACTGCACCGATATGACTCTTTGTTTCTTTATCAATAGCTGTAGTTCCTACTTTTTGGAAATGAACACTCTGATCTTCATCATTGATGTCTGCATGAATAGCTACCGTTACCCCTTCATATTTCACATTTTCAAACGCAACAACCGTCTTTCCTTCCACTATTCTGGAATCAAATGTAAAGCTCAGCTCAACGGTTCCATCTTTTTTATCCGCAACAAAAGTCTTCTCTGCTGTTACAGTCTTTCCTTCAGAATCCTTTAATGGTTCTCCCGTCTCCTTAATCATCAATGTACCCGTTAAAGTATAAGTCTTTCCAGCAATCAAATTATGATACTCTACTTTGTCTGTAACAGTTGTTTCCTCATCAAGTGAACCTACATGGTCTTTTGTCGCATCATCAGTTGCTGTTGTAGCAATTTCAGGAATATGTATCGTCTGTCCTTCATCCTCGATATCCGCATGGACTGCATATAATACATCTTTATGATAAATACTTTCAAATACTACAAAATCATGTCCTGCATATGTTTCCGGTACATCAAATTCAAACTTCACATCTACTGTTCCATTTGATTCCACCGCCTTAAATGTAGTACTGGCTGTCACTTCATTTCCATCCTTATCAAGAACAGGTCTGCCTGATTCTTTATCAATCAAAGTACCTCTGACTTTGTATTTGAATCCAACAACCAGATTCTGATAAGCCACTGTATCTGTAAGATGGATTGTCTCAGCTACATTTGCCATCTGTTCCTTTGTATCATCATCGATTACTGTAGTACCACATCCAGGAACATAGATTGTCTGATCTTCATCATCTAAATCTTCATGGCTAGCCACGAGAATCTTATCATCTTCTGTACCACCCTGAGGAATTGCATACATATATTCAAATGCAACCAAAGTCTTACCCGACAACTCACTTGCATCAAATACAAACTGCTGACGAACAGATCCTGATGATAACTCACTCTTGAACTTCTTTGAAGCGACTACTTCCTTCCCATCTACTAGAACTGGTTCGCCAGATTCTTTGTCTATCAACTTTCCAACCATGATATAGGTATATTTCTTTGTTGCACCAGACTTCGTCAAATAATCAGTTGTAACTCCGGTATACTGAACCACATCCGTAACGATTGCTTCATCCTCTGCCAGAATATACTGACCAAGTGTTACATCAGATAAATTACCACTTGCCTGGCTTACCAAACTTGGCTTATCCAGATTCTCAATATTATTGAGATATACAACCTGCTGATCTGTATAAATGGTAATGGTATCTGTAAATAGAACTTTATTCTTATTTGCTTCACAAGGAAGTTCTTCAATGAGATATGTGTCATATGGTAGAGCCCCAAGACTATTATTAACCGGTGCTTTTACTCCATTTGCAGTAGTGCCAAACCATAATCCATCTCCGAGATTCTTTCTACCATTTGTACCTTTATTGGTATTCTGGCTGTGTGGAATCCACGAAGATGCAGAACGGTATTCTCCATTGTCATCTGTCATAAACACATGGCTTTCACCATTCGTCATAGAAGTAATTCGAAACTGGATATTTGCCATCTTGCGCTGTGAAGTACTGTCAATCTTTCGGATTTCAAAATCTCCACGCATAATCTGATTCTGGATTGCTGATTCATCAGAGTCAACTCCGAGATCAATAACTACTCCATCCTCACGAATCTTAAATGTCTTTGAAAGAATTCCCTGCTTTAGATACCCAGTTTTTGCAGGAACATCTGCTTCCTGAAGAATATATGTACCATATGGCAATAAGTCCTTTGCTGAAGTCCATGCTCCTTTTTTATTAGTAACAAAATTCTTTACTACATATCCCGGATTATAATCTTTACCCTCTACTCGTACGGCATGAGTGGAAACATTAACGATTTCCATTTTAATCCCAGAGAAGTTTGCTCCACCAAGTGGCGAATCATCTTTCGTCTCAAAATCTCTCTTCTGCACCTTTACTCCTCCACGGATCACATCATTTTGAATACCTTTATTTAAAGCAGTTAAATCAACCATCTGCTTATCCTTACGAATCGTGAACTTCTGAGAAATCACGCCTTCATTCAGATATCCTGTTGGAGCCTTTACTTCTGTAATTTCATAAGATCCATATGGTAAATCTTCGGCTCCTGTCGCTGCATATCCAGAGGCATTGGTTGTAATCACCTTTACAGTTTGTCCAACATCATATTTTTTCCCATCTACATAAACTGCATGAGCACTACGATTAATAATTGCAAACTGTGCCCCTTCTAGCGTTGCATCACCCTGTGGCTTTGTATTCTTCCATTCATAATCATACTTCTGAATCTTTACTCCACCCATCTGCGGATGTTCCTTTGCTGCAGTATCACTCGTTGGCAGATTTGATGTTCTTACAATATTATTTGCCATCTTAGTATTTACAACATACATCTCATTATTTAATCGATAGCCTGTTGGCGCTTTTGATTCCTGAATCGTAAATGTTCCTAATGGAAAAACATATCCACCAACACTATTTTTCTTTAATGCCGGACCACTTACTTTATAGGAGTCACTTAAGAAAACAAAGCCTTTATCATCTGTCTTAAAGACCCATGTGTATTTAGGAGTTCTACCACTTGCCCCCGGATCAGTATCAGAAATTACATCATAGTATTTCACTGTATACTGTGCCCCTTCTAACGTTGCATCACCCTGTGATAATTCTCCTGTATAGATATCTTTCTTCTGTAAAAAAATCGCAACCGGATCATCTCCCGGCATATCACTTGCTGATACTGTTGCTGTTTGACCAGCTGTTATAGTTACCGTATACACTGTCGCATTCAAATAGAATCCCTTCGGTGCTTTTGTTTCTTTCACATAATATGTTCCAGCTGTAAGTTCCAACTCTCCAGATTCTCCATTAGAACCAGTCGTAAGAGTTCCTACTCCATTCGCGCAATTACTGTCACTATAAACACCGTATTCTGCACCTTCTAAACTGTAACAAGCGTTATTATCAGAAATAGATGGATTAGAAGATGTCTTTTTCAGCTTCACTTTTCCCTTCGAAGGAGTAATCGGTACTTTGAAAAGACCAACTCCACTCTGTGTATGGGATGAAGGAGTAAGCAATCCAATAATCATCCAGTTATCCTGTTCGTTTACTTTATAGATGTGAAGAACTACATCTGCTTCCTGCGAACCATTTCCCCCTACCGAAGCATATCCATTAAAAGGATTTGTAATATGTCCACATTTCAAAGCGTATATAGCTGGCCCCCCTGTGTAAGTAGTGCCATCAGCTGCTGTAAATGTAATTCCGTCAACATTTACAATCCATGGATATACATCTCCAGAAAGACCATTCAATCTCTCTAAATTGCTTAAATCTATAGAACCATTATTGTTATAAATCGCATTCGCCATTGCCTGTAATACTGCATCCGAACTATTGGCCCCAACAGAACCATAAACCTGATTACCCGGTGTAGATTCATCTGTATAAGATGCTACACATCTACCAGTCATAATATCTCCGGCTTTTGCTGTACCATTGATATTCCAAGTTCCACCAACCATCGGCATTTCATCCGAAGACGCTGCATGAACCTTCATAGGCGCCAATAACGCTACGATTGGATTTTCTTTTTCAAGTGTGATTTCAACTGTATCTACGCTTGCCGGTGCCATTGGAATAAGTAATTCACCGGATTTTTTATCATAAACACAATTCTCAATCGGCTCATCCGCTCCATTTACTGTAACAGTAATATCATCCGCTTTGAGCTTTGCTTTCTCTTTCTTTGTATCTGCCAATTTTACTGTAGTAACCAGTTCTGTTGCATCCGACACAACCAGCTGATCATCTGACACATCTACAGGCACATTTTTATTGTTTACAACTACATCAACCGATGTTTCCGGTGTAGAACTATCTGCTACCTGTAGCACCTGTGCCTGTATTTCCAACAGCTTTTCTTCACCTTTTTCATTCTTACAAGCGCTCTTTGGGATGTAACAAATACCTGTCTCATAGTCGTAATATGCGCCTTCAATCACTTCACCATTCACATTGGTTCTGGCAAAAGTAACATCAGTAACTTTCGTATTCTGATCTCTGCGCATCGTATCAATCATTGCAACATAATAGTCGCTTTTTTCATCAACATCGTATAAATACTGATAACTGTCTGTCATGGTAATAAAAGCCTTACCATTCTGTTCTTCTGAAAACATATCATCAACGGTCTGTTTTTCGCCCAATAGATTTCCATCTGCTATTGTCTGTTTTACAAGAAGAACATTCGCTTTTCTCGCATCTTTAAAGGGGTGCGGGTCGTCTGCCTCAGAATCTTCATTCTCTGAGCTTTCTCCGCCTTCCTCAGTTGCCTCCGTCTCTGAATCATCCGTTGTATCCGCATCTTCTACGGATAGTTCATCTTCTGATGATTCAGGAGTTCCTTCCTGCACCTGTTGAACTACAGCCGGATTATCCATTTCCGCTGCATTAGAAACGTTTGCAGGAAACATCGTAAGTATCGTTGTCATACAAAGTAGCAACGCAAATAATCTTTTCGTATGCTTCATGTTCATATCCTTTCCGACCTCTGGCCAACCGGTCAGAAGTCTGCTTTCTAACCGGTTTTGACCAAATTGGTCAAAGGACCGAACCTATAGTTATCTTTTGACCAGATTGGTCAAAACTCTTCGGGACCTGGTCTCGGAAGAGTCGGAGGTATTTTTCTTCGTGGTATATTATTCATCCTTAGACCTCTCTTCCTGTTATCTCATCGCGGCTATTAACGATAGCTGCGTAATGAGTGCGTTTTTATATCAAACTGGTATAACTCCATTTGACTGTATTCCAATTGATATAATTCCTTAATATGCTCTATAGCCTGAGTTCTGATTCTTTTTACGGAAGCTAGGGACATGCCTATTTCCACCGGAAGTTCGACTCGTCCTTTATTGAAATATTGCCCCGGGCCATAGAATCCCATGAGAATTCTCTGCTCATCCAATGGAAGAATCCTGAAACATGTCATGATTCGATTCATGGTTTCCTGCTTTGATGTAAGCTCAACCATATAACGAGCCGTATCCTCAATCTGTTCTCGCTCCAGACGCTTATACCTTTCATAGGTATTCAACAAATCATCCGGCATACCACCAGCACTTCCAGTAATCACATCGTCTCGTCCCGGAAGACTGGCAGCTTCAATCAAATCATTTCTGTTTGTCTCATCCAATTGTCTGGAAAACACTTTGCAAATCCGCTTCAATTCTTCATGAATCTCCCTAGTCAACTCGTCATACTTTCCAATGGTTTGCTTAATTAGCTCTTCGCTTATTTGCTCATACATCTTCTCGCCTCCTTCCACGAAAAAAAGCAGCTACAGATTTCTCCGTAACTGCTTCTAAAAATCTATATTCTATTTATCCAAAACTTCTGGCATCAACACAATCCGGATAGGCCAGATCATGCTGCACCTTTTGCGTGATAGAAAGATTTGCTGATAAAGACGCATCATACAATGTTGCAATTGCATATTCTCTTGGTTTACGAATCGCATTTGTGTTCTCTCCCAAGTGTTGCATTGCATATTCCATCTCCAACGGTCCAATCTCTAAGAACTTCTTTCTGACAATCTCGTATGGCTTCCTCTCTCCTTTGATACGAATATAATCACCGTCAGAGCAAACCACATCACATATGATTTCATACAAATCATCAAACACTTGCTTGTCACTAAGTCCTCCGATTTTCATAAAATCATCGTACTCTATATTCTTTCGGATAAGCTTTCGATATGCATCTGCTCTCTCCTCTCCTAACTTTTCACTTCGAGAGAGATGAGAAGACTCATTATCACTAAGTTCCATATAATTAATTATCTTTTCATTCGTGTCGGTTTTTCCGAGGGGTACCCGTTGGTTTTTCCCACCCGGGTCAGCGGAAATATCCACTGGTTCAAGCCTTCTTTCAATTAGGGGGACGTTTTTTCCGTCTACCCCACTATTTATTTCTCGAATGAAATTCTTTACGTAGATAATCTCTGGTCCACCTTTTGCTCCTGGCACTCGTTCAATCAAACCAATACCATTCTTCGAATCAAGCTCTTCTAATAATTTTCGAGCCTTATCCTTCTTGCATCCCAACTTTTCACAAATCGTCGCATTCTTAAAAATGATATATGGTCTTCCCGAATCATCAATCCAATGATTCTTAATTGATAAACCCATTCGATGAAGCATAAAACTGTAGAGAAGCTTGGCATCTGATGTCAGCATATTCTGATATGGCTCCTCGAATAATGCCAATGGAACCGGCATAAATCGAAACTGCTCAGCTTCTTTACCATAATAGTAATCAAGGGATAATCTATTCTCCATATCTTAACCCTCCTTTGCTTTCTTCCAATTATCAATCAAAGAAATGATAATATCACGAATCTCTTCACTATCCATTCCAGCATCGAAGTACTTCTTTATAATGCTTTCACCCAATGTAATCTTACGATTCTGGGTAACATTTCCAAGGAGAATATTCTTCACAATCTCATTGGAAAACTCGCCATTCTCACCAGTTCGCTTTAATTCCTTAGATTGCTTCAATGCCGGAACTGGTGCTCCCATTACCAAAGCTTCAACTACAATATCCTGCTGTTCCTGTGTCAGGTACGACAGGTTAACACCTACGTTAAATCCGATTTTCTTGCTGTCGACCATATCAAGCAAATCTTTTTTTAAGTAATTGAGGCGTAGGTACCTCTGCACCTGCATGGAACTTTCTCCAGCTTCTTCAGCAACCAAATCTCTGGCATTGAAGTTTTGACCAAATTGGTCAAAAGCCCCGGAAGCTTTCTTATGCTTCACTGCCTGTAGCTTTTGCTTCATAGATTTCGCTTTCTCACTTGGCAGAATGTTTTCTCTTTGAAGATTGGCATCCACCATACAGATAACTGCATCATCATCGGATAACTCCTGAATGATTGCCGGAACAGATACTAAACCTGCCTTCTTCGCAGCAGTTGTTCTACGATGCCCGGATATAATCTCATAACCGCCAAGGGTTCGTTTACGAACCAGAATAGGAACGATAATTCCATTCTCCCGAATACTTGAAACGAGCAAGTCCATGTCTTCATTATCAAGTACATGAAATGGATGATCCTTAAACTCATGAAGTTCTGTGATTTTGATATCCTGGATATCTACACCGGACTCTACAGCTTCCTCTTTCGTCATAGAAAGCATATCTTCTAATGCTTGTTTTCCCGTTAGCTTTCCGCTTAGCGCTGCATTCGCAAACTTACTACTCATAGAGAAACCACCTCCTTCGTCAAAGCTTTATATGCCTCAGCCACCTTTCCGGTTGGATCATAAGCATAGATACTTTTTCCTACAGATGCGATTTCTTCAGCTCTTACTGAAACCGGGATACTGGTCTTAAAGAAGTTTAAATGCTGTCCATAGGTCTCTCTCAATATTTCCATGTTCTGCTTTGCATAATTCGTATTACTGCGAACCAAGGTAAAGAGAACACCAGCTATTTCAAGTCTTGGATTAATCTGTCTTCTAACTCGTCCGATGGTTCGAATCAACTCTTCCATACCTTTAGCAGAAAGATATGCAGCTTCCATTGGAATTACAACAGAATCAGCACACGAAAGAGCATTGATGACCATCATACTAAGGGATGGAGCACAGTCAATGATGATGTAGTCATAGTCTTCTTTGACATACTCTACATACTCACTGAGAACTTTTTCTCTTCCGAGAATGTTTAAAAGCAATGTTTCGATTCCGGCAAGTTCAATATTGGATGGCAACAATGCCACGCCCTCCGGATGTCTCAAGATTCCAAAATCCTTTGGAAACTGCTTCTCATCTATGATGTACTCCATAATCGTTGATAGGGTTACTTCCAACTTATCTGGTTCCTGAAATCCCATACTAGCTGTCAGTGACCCCTGTGGATCCGCGTCTATTACAAGAACACGATTTCCTTCTTTATATAGCCCAAAGGCTAAACTTCCAGCGGTTGTTGTCTTTCCAACACCACCTTTTTGATTAGCAATGCATATAACTTTACTCATGTTTTTTACCTCATATTCTTAGATTTTGTGCCCACCTTTGGTAAACCTACCTTTGCTATACTTACCAAAAGAAAAGGTGCGTTAAAGAGTTACGAGGTTAAGAAATAGGCTGCTAAAAATATTCTTTGCGTAATATGACTTACACAAAATCTACACCAAAATTATTATTAAAACATTGCTTTTTATGGAGATTTATGGAATCAGAAAGATTCCGTTCTGGGGCAGAAAGCCCCAGATATAGTGAAATATGAGTTTTTATGGAGATTTATGAAACTGGATTATTTACGAGGGAATATCTCGATTCCTAATTTCATAATGTTTTATATCTCCTTAAAAATCCTTTATTTTATGGGGTTTCCGCGATTTGCGATTTCGACCGGGCACCACATCGGGCACCATCGGTTTTTATTTCGCATTAAGCTTTATACCACTTTTAACGCGTCAGCCACTAAATCAATTTCTCTGTGTTTTTCATCTTCCGTAATATGTACGTATAGATTCATTGTGATTCCGATATTGGAATGACCTAAAATCTTCTGCAGAGTCTTGGGTTTCATTCCACCTTCAATGCATCTGGTAGCAAAAGTATGTCTTAAGACATGCATTGAAAATCTTGGAATGCCTATACGGTCACAATACTTAAACAAACCAGTGTCATAAGTGCTGTTCTTAACCGGTGTGCCATTTCTGCAAAGAAAGACAGTATCTGTCCATTCAATCGGCACGAGCTTTAAGCTCTTATTTTTTGATCTCTGATTTTCAAGAATACGAATTGCTTCGTCTGTAAGAGGAATCGTACGATAACCGGATTTACTCTTAGGTGGGCCAACTCTCCATTCACCTACGCTATAGCGATATTCCATCGTCCTCTCAATCTTCATAGTACGATTTTTGAAGTCGATATCACTCCACCTAAGTCCTATAAGCTCTCCTGTACGAAGACCGGTCTGCAATACGAAGCGGTACTGATTCTCGTAACTGTAACCTACCACAGCATCTAAGAATTTCTTCTGAACGTCTATCGTAAGCGCTTCTTTCTTCTTCATTACCTTCTCTCCTTTTTTCGACTCAACAT
>DAISYI010000039.1:11665-14624 GCA_036825385.1 Lachnospiraceae bacterium
TAAGCGCTTCTTTCTTCTTTGACGGTTTTCCCATATCGCTCTTCACGGACTTTTTGCATGGATTAGCTAAGAGTACATCGTTTTCTCTGGCAAATTCAAGCATGTTATAAAGAGCAATTCGTGTCTGGTATATAGTGGTTGTCTTATAGCCTTCTTCTGCCATGTTAGAGAATATCCGTTGGCAATGAATCGGCTTAACATCCGTCAAAAGCTTATTACCTATCACACTCTTGATATTACGTTCATACCGTTCTGTGTAATTTCTGACCGTATTTGGCCTTACTGTCTGCTTCTTTATACTAATCCAATAATCAAACCAAGCATCGACAATCATATCCGTCGCTTGATCCAAATCACTGTGTTGATCTATATAAGTAGCATCAGCAAGCCACTGTTTTACCTCTTGTAATTTCTTGGACCTCTTCGTTCTTCTTCGCCCAAATTTATCAACAAATCTAGCAAAATAAGTCCCATTTGGCTGCTGAAGGATTCCGGTTCCAAGTTCTTTTCCTTTGAGATCTTTACCCATTCAAGGCTCCTTTCTAAGCTATAAGAGCCCCAAATCAGCTTGTATATTATACACTAATCAGGGGCTCTTTACAATGTAGTTTCATTTTTTCACATGCTCAAAATCCACTAATATCAAGCATCTCTTAGATTTCAATGTTATCTGCGATGAATTTTTCAAACTCTCTTCTCTTCACCAATTTCTTCTTTCCCACATAAAGGACAAAAGGACATCTCGGTGAACGAAGCAAACTTTCCAGCTTGTTAATTCCGATATTGGAATACTCTGCAGCCTCCTTTATGGTGAGTGTCACCTTCGCCTCAATTGGCACCGTCTGCTTCTTCTCTTCTGCTATCTTCGCCAGTGTAGAGTCCTTGTAATCCTCGATATTAATCATTTCCATCCGAAGGCTCCTCCTTTCCAAATATTTCTTTTAAATCCCTATATTTCTGTTCTGCTGTATCTATACGCTTACTTTTACCCTCCACCAAAATCGGTGTACACATGGCAAGAATGCGGTCATAGATTCGCTTATGTGTCATGTCCTCGCCTTTTTTCAATTCATCCATGCTCAAGTTCGTGGTGATAATCAAAGGCTTTCCTGACTCCCATCTACGATTGATTACGTTAAATACATTCTGAAGGGCGAACTCCGATGTACGCTCCGCTCCCAAATCATCAAGTATAAGCAAATCATAGGAAGACAATGAGTTTGCATATTCATCTGCATCAAAGACGGAGATATTACTGATTTGAGCAAAGTCTCGCATCAGAACACGCTTGCCCTGATCAAGTAAGGCATTTGCAATACAGGTAGCGATATACGTCTTTCCCGTGCCAACATCTCCCCAAAGAAGCAGTCCCATATTATTTGCTTTCATTTCGTTCCAGGATTCTACATATCGTTTTGCCAATACAGCTGCCGGAACAGATCCATCATCATTAGAAAACGTCCAATCCCACATCTTTTTCTCATGAAAGCAAACACCTCGATTTCTTGATACCATCTCTGCGAACTCTCGCTTAGCACGGGCCTCCTGCTCTGCCTCATAAACTTCGCGTTCACATTTACACATAAGATGAACTTTAAAGGTCTCACCCTCTTTAAATGGACTCGGAAGAGTTTTCTCCCGCGGTGTATGACAACGACTGCAATACTCCAGGCCATCTTTGCCAATAAAAGTCTCTGTATTTTTCAAATCTGCCATTATAAACTCTCCCCCTCTCGTCTTATATATTCTTTATTAGATATATAATTATTTCTTTTATATTTACTTGGGTCCGATTTTTCGGCTACGGATAAGCCAGCTTTTTGCACTTGGTCGGTAGAAAAACTTGGCTTAGTATGGTCAACTTTCTGTCCTAAGGTGTTAGAATTTTGGCCCAATATACTATCCGATGGGACCTTCACATAAATGTTTGTGATGGTAAGCCCCATACGTTTTCTCTCAATCAAATCCGCCTCTTCTAATTCCTTCAAAGAAGCTTTTACCGTCGATATACCTTTACCTATATCCTCTGCCAACTGCGGCGCCGTATAACGGGTGTATACGCGACCTTCCTTATCTATCCAGCCATTCTTCTGCGATAGGATGGAACGGCTTAGAATCGCCCCATAAATCAAAATGGTGGTACTGCTAAGCTCGGATGTAAGGATGGATGCCGGAACCGGAATAAACGCTCCTATACGTGTGTCACGCTTCAAATATTCATTCATCTACAGCACCCCCTCACTTCTGTAATCGTAATCTGTGAAATGGGATACTTTATTAAGTTCTCGTTCAAGCTCATTAATCTTTGCAATATCAAGTCCCACGACCTTGTCGTTGTTATACAAAGCAAAGATGTTATGACGGGAATACCGGAAGTTGGTAATCTGCATCCTGGCAGTCGACTCCGGTTTGCCACATTCCTTCATGAGGTACTTCTTGATATCCGTGAGCTTCTTCCTACGATTTCCAATGTACTCATAAATCTCCCAATATGTTCCTATGTGTTTTAATGTCTCACCTACATTCATTAATCTGTCCTTTCCCCAATCGCCTAAGCTGCAGTCTCAAGTCTTGGATAAAATTGCCTCGGGCACGTCTGCCCTGAATCAGAAACAAAGCCAATAATTTGTCCTTCACATTACATTTGGGGTGAAAAATCGCTCATTACTAAACCAGTACTAACTTTTTTTCAAAAAATCAGCTTTTTCTTTCCTCTCATAATTCATTTGGTTCAGTTATGGCACGATTACTAAAAATTGGCTTTTTCTTCTTTCACCTACTAATTGGTACCTTTGGAGACTGATTACTAAAATTTATTTGAATCTTCGTCTCTACTATCTATTTGGAACGAGTCAGAACTGATTACTAAAAATCTATTCAAATCTTCGTCTCTGCTATGTATTTGGGATGAATCAGAACTGATTACTAAAAATTTGCATAAAAAAATAAGACGAGATTG
>DAISYI010000040.1:0-4956 GCA_036825385.1 Lachnospiraceae bacterium
CGGTCTTGGTAAGGACGCTGCTCAGATTATTTCACGTATCAACGGTTTCACATTCGTTGAGACAAAATATGATTATCACGATGCTAAGCTTAACATCGTTTCAAAGACACCTTAGTCAAAGGGACCTCGTGCACTCGTAAACTGCTACGGTGCTGACGATGTTCAGGAAGGTGTAGCAATCATGTGGGAAGAGAATGTTGGTGTATCAATCACTGGTAACTCAACAAACCCTACACGTTTCCAGCACCCAGTAGCTGGTACATACAAGAAGGAACGTATCGAAGCTGGTAAGCCTTACTTCTCAGTAGCTTCAGGCGGTGGTACAGGACGTACACTTCACCCAGATAACATGGGTGCAGGTCCTGCTTCTTATGGTATGACAGATACTATGGGACGTATGCATTCAGATGCTCAGTTCGCTGGTTCTTCATCAGTTCCTGCTCACGTAGAAATGATGGGTCTTATCGGAATGGGTAACAACCCTATGGTTGGTGCTACAGTTGCTGTAGCTGTATCAGTAGAAGAAGCTGCTAACGCAGGTAAGTTCTAATCATCTGATTACAATATGTATTTAATAGAGAGTCTCTGATTTATCAGGGACTCTCTTTTTTAGTGTAAAGCATATATGTTCGTGATATAATGTAATGTGTAATATAAGGATAGTTTGTTTAGGTTAAATAATAGAATTGAGGTCTTTTAATTGACAGATTTAAGAACACCGGATAAAAGAATAGATCCGAAATTGATACAGAGGTTTTTCTTTACTCTGGATTTTTCGCTTTTAATTACCCATCTTATGCTTCAGTTTGTATATTATGGGATTGGGTCTACTGTACTTTTTTCAATGAATATTCTCAGTTTGGCAACATATTTGTTTTTGATCATTGTTTTAAAGAAAAAGCAGTATCCGATATTTGTTTTGGTTGTTTATATAGAAGTTTTATTCCATGCAATCATTGCAACATTAGTGACTGGTTGGCCTGCAAATTTCCAGCTTTGGCTGATTGCACTTACTTGTTCTTATTTCTTCCCGTCACTTGTTTTTGAGAAAAAGATTGATACGGAGAGGATATCTTTTGTTTTTGCAATAATATCTGCGATAGCTTACTTCGCAGTATTGGCATATAGTCATTATGGCAAGATTTGGTCAATAATGCTTTTTCTTCCTGCGGATGCATGCTTTGCACTTACAGTAATGAATTCGATAATTGCATTTATCGTAGTTATTATGTTCTCGTCAAATTTTGCAAAAGGATTGTTGGGGAGTAATAAAAAGCTTTCGGTATATGCTAATTTTGATCAATTGACGGGATTATATAACAGATATGGAATACAATCGATTATTACTGATATTTATCATGATTTTCAGGATCTGGAATATTCAGTAGCGATTTTTGATATAGATAATTTTAAGTCTATTAATGATATTTATGGTCACGTGGCTGGAGATGTTGCGCTTAAGGCGATTGGTGAAGAACTCCTTGGAATGATGGGTGGAGATAAGCTTTTCTGTCGATGGGGTGGCGATGAATTTACAGTGATTGTAATAGGTGGTAATCACGAGGAGAGAATTACAGATTGTTTAGAGATGCTTAGAAAACGTGTTATGGATATGGAGCTTAAGGCAAATGGTGAAAGCTTTAATATAACAATTTCGTGTGGAATTGCATATCACAGAGCAGGGGAGACAAGAAATCAGGCTTTCTATCGTGCAGATAAGGTTTTGTATGAGGCTAAGGCGCGTGGAAAGAATCAGATTGTAATTGATGAGGGCTAGAATATGAATGTTATTACGATTAATCGAGAATTCGGTAGTGGCGGAAGAGAGCTTGGGAAGCGTCTAGCAGATGCGCTTGGATATGATTACTATGACAAAGAAATCATAGATGCTATTGCGAAAAAGAGTAATCTCGACGTGGCATTTGTCGACAAGGCTTTGGAAGATGGCTCTTGGAGAAAGTTCCCTATCACATATAATCATACTTTTTCATACATGCCTGTTATTGAAACTCCGGGTACCAGACTCATATCCTGGGAAACAGAAGTACTTCATGAGATTGCCGAGAAGAGTAATTGCGTAATCGTAGGACGTGCAGCAGATGCCATTCTAGACGATTATCATCCTTTGAAACTCTTCGTATATGCTGATATGGATTCTCGTGTAAAAAGATGTCAGGAAAGAGCAGAAGAAGGCGAGAATCTTTCTGATAAAGAAATGGCTCGTCACATCAAGAAAGTTGACCGTTCTCGTGCACAAAACCACGACCTCGTCTCTACCTATAGCTGGTCCGACAGAAACGGCTTCGATTTATGCATCAATACATCAAATATCGAAATTAAAAAGATAATCCCCGCGATAACCGAATATTCAAAAGCTTGGTTCTCGAAGCAAGTATAAATAAAGCAGAATAAAAACACTACTCGAGATTCCTTCTTTAGAAATTGAGAGCACGTTTTTTTCTGCTTTATGCTATTTAAATCTTGAAAATAAACTTTAAATGAATTATATTATTATTTGCGCGAATCACGCGTTATGCGGATATGGCGGAATTGGCAGACGCGCCAGATTTAGGTTCTGGTGGGAGACCCCCGTGCAGGTTCAACTCCTGTTATCCGCATTATTACTTTATTGGGAGCGAGTTCAGGATGACCTGACTCGCCATTTTTTTAAGGAAAAAATATGAGATACGTATATCCAGATTATTATAAAAAATTTGAATGTATAGGTGGAAGCTGCATTGACACATGTTGCGCTGGCTGGCAGGTAGATATCGATGATAATACGGCTGCTATGTATAAAGCGATGCCGCTTCCTATAGGAAATAGGCTGAGAGATCGACTTCGAGGCAAGATGGGAGGTTATTACTTCGAACTTGCACCGAAGAAGAGATGTCCTTTCCTGAATGATGATAATCTTTGCGATATCATTACAGCCCTCGGTGAAGGCGGACTCTGCGTAACTTGTACAGAGTATCCTAGATTTTACGCGGACACACCTATTTATGAACAGGTGGATCTAACACTTTCATGTCCGACTGCGGCAGAAATCTTCTTTAGCACAGAAGAACCTATTCGATATATCACAGAAGATATCGCAGACGATGACAGAGAAGACGACGGACTCTTTGGCGAGGATCCTTTCGGTGATGCAGAAGAGGATGATGAAGCTTTCATTGAAGAAGTTGAGAAAGCTGAAATGGAACCAGAAGAAGAGGAGAGACTCCTAAAGCTTCTCGGAGATAGGGATGAAGCTATTAAATATATGCAGGACAGAAGTATCGACCTGGCAGAACGTCTGAAAAAGTCTATGCGCTACGAGTTCACAAGAGATGACGATAGCGCGATTCTTTCTAATATAAAGAAGATGGAAGTAGTAAATCCGCTTTGGAGCACTTTCTTTGATTCAATTGAGGCAAATCTCGAAGAAGTCCAGGCGAACGCTGAGAAGCTTTTTCAGAATAGAAGTGAGTTCATGGACCATGCGATTGAAAGGTTCGCAACCTATCTTATCTTCAGATATCAGATAGAGATATTCTATAAGAAGGATCCGGAGAGAACCTATAGATTTATGGCTAGAAACTTCAGAATTCTTATGCTTCTTCTTGGCGAAAGTATGCTTCACGATGACAGCAGAAGTGAGTATGAAGTGATAGTTGAGAGATCTCGTATTTTTTCACGTCAGATAGAACATTCTGATACGAATGTAGAAATTCTGATTCAATAGGAGTATAATCAACAACTAGATTTGGTAAACGGGATTTAGAAGGTTTAGAAAATGAAGAAATATACAGACTTTATTTTGGCACTTGTAGCTTTGGTACTTGCAGTAGTTTTCGCCATTATAGTGTTAGTTTACAATATCAACAAAAACGGCGGACATATCTTCCCAGTTGAGAAGATTGTAGAGAAGGGCGATACGATTGTTAAGAAGAAAGGTACGCTCAGCTTTAGCTCAGATGATGATAGCGTAGGAACAATCTTCATCGGTGATAGCCGATTCGTCGGAATGGACAAAGCGGTTGATATCGAATCAAATGATAGAGAGTTCTGTGTAGCGAAAGTTGGCCAGGGTTATATTTGGTTCAAGAACACAGCTCTTAAGAAGATTGAGAAGATTAAGAAAGATAATACATCTCTTACTAGCTGGAGATATGTAGTATGCCTCGGGGTAAATGACCTTGGAAATATCGATAAGTATATCGAGTTTTATAAGGAGATTACTAAAGAGGATCAGAATATCCAGTTGATTCTCGTATCTGTAAATCCGGTAAAGAACTATCCTTCGATTACAAATTCATCGATTAAGAAGTTCAATACGAAGCTTTCAGATGCTGGATATGATTACATCGATACATTCTCAAAAATGCAGAAGGAAGGCTTTACTTCTACAGATGGTTTGCATTATGATAATGACACTTACAAGAAGATTTATAGTTATATAAAGAAAGGTCTTCTTGAGTTAGAATAGCTAAATTTTATGGCTAGTTTTTTCCCTGAAAGGGAGAAGGAGGAAGAAAATGGACAGAAAATCAAACGCAGAGCGTAGACGTGAAAGAATGTTTGAAATGGTTGATGAAGGGGCACTCGTATCAGATGCTACTTACAACCTCGTAATCGGACTTACAATTTGCTCAGGATTCGTACTTAACGTTCTTGTAGGACTCTTCATGGGACCACAGCTTTCAGAACTTCCATACTGGATGTCACTCATTCTTTATTTCGGATGTTCATTCGGTGGAATGGCAATCGCTTACAAATCAAATAATGCAATTGTTAGCTACTTAGGTTTCTTACTTTTGGCATTTGGATTCAGTACAATCCTCTTCGGATTCGTTGCTTACTATGCGCCACAGACTGTAATCGCGGCGGTTTATATTACACTCGGTGCTACAATCCTTATGATGGCTGCAGCTACAGCGCTCCCTAGAGCGTTCCAGTCACTTGGAAAGGTGCTCT
>DAISYI010000040.1:4966-14387 GCA_036825385.1 Lachnospiraceae bacterium
AGTAATTATCGTAGAAGTTATCATGCTTATTACAGGTTTGGTTGAGCCAACAATTGTTGACTTCATCGTAGCCCTTATCTTCTGTGGATACATCGGTTTCGACTGGTCTAGAGCACAGGCTTATCCTAAGACAGTCGACAACGCAATCGACGCATCAGTAGATATCTACGTAGACATCGTAAACCTCTTCATCAGAGTGCTTAGCATCCTCGGTAAGAGAGATTAATAGATAAAGCCAAAAATTAAAGAGCTTTGAGAAATGATTGGTTTCTCAAAGCTCTTATTTTATTTGTTTGAAAGTTCGTGGTTATTTATAAAATTACAAATCGCCTGAAGGCCTTCGTTTGTGAAGGGCTCTTCATGTTCTTTTTTCTCTTCCTTGGTCGTCTCGTAGTTCATAGGACCTTTCCATGTTTCGATGACGAGCGCGTCCTCACGTTTCTCGATTTTGAAACGTAACTCTCCGTCAGAACCGAAGTATGGTGATTTTTTATAGAATTCAAGAGAAAGTAAGTCATCTAAATTCATCATAATTACTCCTTTGATTACAATCAAATTTGTTTTATTATATCAGATATAAGATAGATAGGTAATTAGAATTTGGGAGGAAGAAATGCCACAGGGAAAACCAATGTCTGGCGAGCTCTATCGCCACTTTAAGAATAAAATGTATCAGATTGTTGGAATTGTAATCCATAGCGAAACTCGCGAGAAGATGGTATGCTATCAGGCGCTTTATGGAGACTATGGCATGTACGTACGTCCATATGACATGTTTATAAGCGAAGTTGATCATGTGAAGTATCCAGAAGTAACGCAGAAATATAGATTTGAATACTTAGGAAGAAGCGCTGGCGAACCAGCAGCTTCGTCGGAAAAAGCAGCAGAACCTACAGTTTCAGTAAAAGTAGAGACTCCGGTTCAGGCAGAATCAAGAGTAATCACACCTGGTGCTCCTGTATCACTTACCAGAGAAGACAGCATGGATAACCTTCTTGCTTTCCTCGATGCAGAGGACGTGGCTGCTAAGCTTAAGATTCTCGATGATATGGAAGAGAAGGATTTCACTGATAGTCTTATCGATAGTATGGCTGTTTCGATTGACCTCGTCATTCCAGAAGGAAAGATTGATGATAGAATAGATCAGCTTAAGTATGCACTTAGAACTAGAGCGAGATATGAAGCAGAAGGAATTAGTTCTCGTTTCAGGGTAAATGTGAGAAAGTAATTTTTATATAACAAAAGCTCCGCTAGATGCGGAGCTTTTTCAGTATTACCAAATCATATTACTATTATGATACTTAGCTTCGTTTGTGACGTCTTCTCCGAACCATGAAGGTGGTATGAATTCGTTTGCAACTTCCTCAGATGGGAATTCGACTTCGGCGAGATAGAGCGGCTTGCCGTCGGCGCCGTTTACATTGTCGAAGACATCGAGTTCTACCTTTAACCCGCGAAGTTCAGATAGCCCTTCGTATTCGGGATGCTTTGAGAGGCGAGTCAGACCGGCTTCTTCACAAGTAGTGAGCTCGGAAAGCTTTTTCACGTAGCGTGTTTTCTTGATAAGCTTGCCGTCCACCTTCTTTGCAAGGTGGTTGTAACCGTCCTCGTCGAGAGGAACTGTAATTTCCTCGTGAGCCATCAAACCGGATGATTTGTAGACGAAATTATAGTGGTCGCCGGAATGCCTGATTCTTAGAACGGGGTTAGTGGAAATGTAGCCCTGTTCGATGTATCGACTCTGCCAGTTGTCTAGATCGGAAGGTAATTCGTGGATAATAAACTTTCTTTCAATTTCCATTTTGATTTCGCCTTTCTGTTGTGTTAATATCTATATTGTATGCGTAGTTATGCGTTATGACAAGTATTGAAGGGAGTTATATAATGAAAAAGGTAGCCGTATGTGCCGCGGATGGTTCAGAAGAAGTCGAGACACTTACAGTTGTAGATATCTTGAGAAGAGCAGGAATCGAAGTAGATTTGGTTTCATCTCAGAATCGAGGTAAATTCAAGAGTTCACATGATATCGAAATTATCACTGACAAGAATATCCGTGATGTAGAGTTTAAAGAATATGACGGCATGGTTATTCCTGGCGGTCTTAAGGGCGTAGAGAACCTTGGAAATAATGTTCCTGTTATTAACGCTCTTCAGGACATGAATGAAGCTGGAAAGCTTGTAGCTGCTATCTGTGCAGGGCCTACAGTTCTCGGAAAAGCTGGAATACTTCATGGTGTGAAAGCGACAGTTTATCCTGGAATGGATCGTGAACTTAACGGTGCTGAATATGTGGATAAGCCAGCTGTTCGTGATGGAAATAAGATTACAGGAAGAAGCATGGCTTCATCTATTGAGTTTGCACTTGAAATCGTAGAGTTCCTTCTCGATAAGGAAACTGCTGACAAGGTTGCAAGCGGAATTGTTTTTGAAAGATAGAGAGTCGAATAGTTTCATTGATACTATTGACAGTCTATGATATAATTTTATAATGCCTGTCGATGTGAAATCATCGATAGGGAGTTATGACACTTAAGGAGGAAATTTAAGAAAAATGAGCGTAAAGGTTGAGAATTTAGAACATAACATGGCGAAACTTACTGTAACAGTAGATGCTGACAGATTCGAGAAGGCATGTGATAAGGCATATCAGCGTCAGAAGAAGTCTATCTCTGTTCCAGGTTTCCGTAAGGGAAAGGTTCCAAGAGCACTCATTGAGAAAATGTACGGAGCAAATGTATTCTTCGAAGAGGCTGCAGACATCCTCTTAAACGAAGCATATCCAGAAGCATATGACGAGTGTGGTCTTGATATCGTTTCTCAGCCAGAGATCGACATCGTACAGATCGAGAAAGGCAAGGAGTTCATCTTCACAGCAGAAGTTGCTCTTAAGCCAGAAGTTAAGCTTGGAAAATATAAGGGTGTAACAGTAACTAAGGCTGATGTTAAGGTTACAAAGACAGAAGTAGAAGCAGAAATCAAGCGTCAGAGAGAGCAGAACTCAAGACTTAAGTCTGTAAAGAGAGCTATCAAGGCTGACGATACAGCAGACATCAACTTCGAAGGTTTCGTTGATGGTGTAGCTTTTTCAGGTGGAAAGGGAGAGAACTACAAGCTCGTAATCGGTTCTCACTCATTCATCGATACATTCGAGGATCAGCTTGTAGGTAAGAAGGCTGGTGAGGATGTAGAAGTAAACGTAACATTCCCAGAGAACTATCAGGCGAAGGAACTTGCTGGAAAGCCAGCACTTTTCAAGGTTCACGTAAACGAAGTTCTTACAAAAGAGCTTCCTAAGCTTGATGATGAGTTCGTTCAGGATATCTCTGAGTTCGAAACAGTTGACGAGTACAGAGAAGGTCTTACAAAGAACATCGAGACAGCTAAGAAGGCTGAGGCTAAGAAGACTCAGGAAGATGAAGCTGTTGCAAAGATCATCGCTGATTCTGAAATGGACGTTCCAGAAGCAATGGTTAACACACAGGTTAACCGTATGATTAACGATATGGACCAGAACCTCAGAGGACAGGGTCTTACAATTCAGCAGTACCTTCAGTTCACAGGTACAACAGCTGAGCAGCTTAAAGAGCAGGTTAAGCCAGACGCTCTTAAGAGAATTCAGTCTACACTCGTTCTTGAGACAATCGCTAAGGAAGAGAAGATTGAAGTTTCTGAGGCTGATATCGATGCTGAGATCGAGAAGATTGCTAAGCAGTACGGTATGAACGTAGCTGACCTCAAGAAGAATATCACAGAAGATGACAAGAAGAGCATCGAAGCTGATATCAAGGTTGAGAGAGCTGTTGATCTCATCATGGAGAACGTAAAGGAAAGAGCAAAGGCTAAGAAGGCTGCTGCTAAGACTGAAGATTCAGCTGAGAAGAAGACTACAGCAAAGAAGACAACAACAAAGAAGACTACGGCTAAAAAGACTACAACAAAGAAAGCTACAAAGAAGTCTGACGAAGAATAATTCGTTTGGTTATATAAAGCCGCCATGTAATATGGCGGCTTTAAGTCTATTATAAAAGCCGGTTTATAGAAACGGAGGCGTTAAATATGGCAACAATACCTTATGTCATTGAACAGAATAGTAGAGGCGAGAGATCATACGATCTTTACAGCCGTTTGCTCAAAGATAGAATTATCTTTCTTGGAGAGGAAGTAAACGAACAGACAGCTCAGATTGTAATCGCAGAGCTTTTGTTCCTCGAATCACAGGACCCTAACAAGGATATTCACCTCTATATCAATTCCCCAGGTGGAATGGTTACAGCAGGTCTCGGTATCTACGATACTATGCAGTATATCAAGTGTGATGTTTCTACAATCTGCGTAGGACTCGCAGCTTCAATGGGTTCATTCCTCCTCGCCGGCGGTACAAAGGGTAAGAGATTTGCTCTTCCTAACTCAGAAATCATGATTCACCAGCCATCAGGCGGTGCTAGAGGACAGGCAACAGAAATCGAAATCGCTGCTAAGAATATCCTCAAGACAAAGGAAAGATTGAACAAGATTCTCGCTGAGAACACAGGAAAGTCAATCGAACAGATCGCAATCGATACAGATCGTGATAACTTCATGTCTGCAGAAGAAGCACTCGAGTACGGACTTATCGATGCTATCATCACAAACCGTAGTGATGCAGAGAAAAAGGAAGATAAGTAATTATGTCAAAAGTTGATAATCAGATTCGCTGTTCATTCTGTGGTAAGCCAGAGGGAAGAACTCGTAAGCTTATCGCTGGACCAAATGGCGTATATATCTGTGATGAATGTGTTGAGATTTGCTCAGATATCATCTTCGAAGAGTTCGGAGAAGATGATGTAGATGAAGTGAGCGAAGAATTCAATATCAATCTTAAGAAGCCTAAAGAATTAAAGGCTTTCCTCGATGAATATGTAATCGGACAGGATGAAGCTAAGAAGGTTCTCTCTGTAGCAGTTTACAATCACTACAAGAGAATCATGGAGAAGAATAAGACTGATGTAGAACTTCAGAAGTCAAATGTTCTCCTTCTCGGACCAACTGGTTCGGGAAAAACACTTCTCGCGCAGACACTTGCTAAACAGCTCGGTGTACCATTTGCAATTGCAGATGCTACTACACTTACAGAGGCTGGATATGTAGGTGAAGATGTTGAGAATATCCTTCTTAAACTTATTCAGGCTGCTGAATATGATGTGAAGAAGGCAGAAGTCGGAATCATCTATATCGATGAGATTGATAAGATTACTAAGAAGTCAGAGAATGTATCAATTACTCGTGATGTTTCAGGTGAAGGTGTACAGCAGGCACTTCTGAAGATTCTCGAGGGTACTGTTGCTTCAGTTCCACCTCAGGGCGGACGTAAGCACCCACAGCAGGAACTTATCCAGATTGATACAACTAACATTCTCTTCATCTGTGGTGGAGCCTTCGAAGGCCTCGACAAGATTATTGAAGAGAGGACATCAGAAGCTACAATGGGATTCGGTGCTGATGTAAAGGATCATACAGAGCGTGTAATCGGAGATCTTCTTCGTAGCGTTCTTCCTCAGGATTTCATCAAGTTTGGTCTTATTCCTGAGTTTATCGGTCGAGTTCCTATAAATGTAGCTCTCGATCAGCTTACAGAGGACGATATGGTTCGTATCCTTAAGGAACCAAAGAACTCTCTTGTAAAGCAGTATCAGGCACTCTTTAAGATGGACGATGTAAATCTCGTATTCGAGGACGAAGCTCTTCGTGAGATTGCAAAGAAGTCTATTGAGAGAAAGACTGGTGCTAGAGGACTCCGTGCTATCATGGAGAATATCATGATGGATTGGATGTACGAAGTTCCTTCAAACTCTTCAGTAAATGAAGTAGTTGTAACAAAGGATGTAGTAGATTCAAATCTCATCCTTAAAGACAAGAAACTTAAAGCTATCTCTTCTAAGAAAGAGAAGAAAGCAAAAGATAAGAAAAGCGCATAAATTTAAGTAAGGTGGTTTAGAATGGTTATACATTCAGCTGAGCTTGAAACCGTATGTGGCATTACATCTAAACTTCCGGAGAATACTCTTCCGGAAGTTGCTTTTTGTGGTAGATCAAATGTCGGTAAATCAAGTCTCATTAATACATTATTGAATAGAAAGAGCCTCGCTCGTACATCTGCTCAGCCAGGAAAGACTCAGACTCTTAATTTCTACCTTTTGAATAAGGCTCTTTATCTCGTAGACTTGCCTGGTTACGGCTATGCGAAGACTTCTAAGGAAGTGAGAGAGAAGTGGGGAAAGATGATTCAGAATTACCTCACAGGCTCTGAAATGCTTCGTTATGTCTTCCAGCTTATCGATATCAGACATGATCCTACTGCAGATGATATTTCTATGTATGAGTGGCTTACATACCTTGGCTTTGAACCAGTTATCATTGCCACAAAAGCTGACAAGATTAAACCTGCTCAGCTCGGCAATCATGTTCAGAATATCAAAAGAAAGCTAAATGCTGATGAGGATACAATTGTAGTTCCTTATTCTTCTGTGTCTAAAGAAGGAAGGGATATACTCTTGGATTTATTGGATCAGGTTTTAGAGAATGAGGAATAATTAATTAAATTAAAAGACGTAGTCTATGGTCAAATATACCCTCCTTACTGGTTTTTCAGTAAAGAGGGTACATATAGGCTGCGTCTTTTTTAATTGCTTGCTTCTATTTCCTCATCGTCAGGAAGTTCTACTGATGTTGGGAATTTAATTCTGACTTTTATAATTCTTCTTTTGGCGACTTTAGCAACTGAAAGGATGACTCCGTTTCCGGTTACATAGGTTTCACCAGTCTTTGGGAAGTGATCGAACAGTCCAGTGAGATAACCACCGAGAGTATCATAATCTTCAAGGTTTGTAGAGCCAAGGACAACAAATTCGTTATCATTAATTCTGATGATGTCATCTTCTTCATTTACATCGTATTCATCTCGAATCTCTCCTACGAGCTCTTCGAGCAAGTCTTCTAATGTAACAAGACCTGCAACATCGCCGTATTCATCGAGAATAATTGCCATTGAAATAGAATTCTGTCTCATCTCATTGAAAAGGTCGGCTGTATTCTTCTGCTCATATGTGTAGAAAGGTTCACGAATATACTTTTTCACAGAGAAAGAATTAGGATCCTTGATTTCGATGAGATCCTTCATATTCAGGATACCAATAACGTTATCCTTCTCACCTTCGTAAACAGGAATTCTAGTTTTTCGCTCGCGCTGATAGAACTTAACAATCTTATCGTAAGACCAGTTCACATCTACTGCGGAGATATCGATTCTAGGAACCATGATTTCAGAAACCATTGATTCAGAGAAATCAAAAATGTTATGCACAAAGATTCGCTCTTTGAGCTCGATTGTTCCTTTTTCTTCGGAGTAATCGACGAGAGTTCGAATCTCTTCATTGGTAAGAGCATCTCCAGATTCTTCGCTTTTAACACCCATCAGTCGAAGAATGCAAATTGAAAGAGCGTTTACAATCACAATAATCGGAGTAAGTATGTACATTAGAACCCAAATTACCCTGGCATCACGTCGTGCAAGGTCATTTGCACGAATAGTAGCTCGATTCTTCGGTGTTATTTCTCCAAAGATTAAAATGAGAAGCGTCAGAATTCCAGTCGCAATGCCAGCTCCATAGCTACCAAAATATTTAATTGCCATGCTTGTTGCGAGTGATGATGCGGACAGGTTTACGATGTTATTTCCAATTAGAATAGCGGAAAGCATCTTGCTTTTGTGCTCTGTTACTTTGAGTACGAGCGCAGCTTTCTTGTCACCAGAATTGGCTAGCGTCTTCATCTTGATTCTGTTCACAGTAGTGAGCGCAGTTTCAGCCGACGAAAAGTAGCCTGATAAGAATAGTAAGACTAAAAGTATTAAGCCTTGTATGAGATAATCCATATTTTCCCTTCTTTGGTATAAGAGTTATTAGTTGAGAATATATTATAGCAGAAAGAGGTGGTTGTCAAAATTGTGGGATTACTGGAAAAAGTATTTGTCTTAACAATTATTGTAATCTAAAATATAGAAAGGAATCTATAGATTAATAAATAAGGAGTTCCAGAGAAATCTGGAACTATTTTAGTGTAAAAACATTTGGAACAAATGTAAATCCAGCTGCTTCAAAAAGCGCTGAAGTATCTTCTGACAGTGAGTCAAAAAACAAAAATGTTTGATGATTTTAAATTTAAAGATAACTAAGGAGCTTATAATAAAATGGATAATATATGTATAAAGAAAGTCTGGGAGGATGATGGTTTAATTGAATTGTTTGTAAAAGCACAATCTCAATTTGCTACAATAAACCAAACATGTTATATATCTACGGAAGATTTGAAAAATAACGCTAAGAGTATCACAGAGTATACTCAAAATAATTTAAAAACATATGTTGAGTTTGGAAAAATTGAAGGGGATTTTAGCCCGGCCTTTGCAATGAAATTAGATCCATGTGACAACTATGGTCATGTGATTATCGAGATAGACATGGAAATAGACGATAATCAAAAGCGAGAACATAGATGTAAATTTTTTTTGAATACTGAATTAGGATTACTAGAAATGTTCGGAGAAAAGTTGCGTTCTATTATTGAAATGGAAATTAATAAATGTATTTATCTGTATGATGAATAAAGTTTGGATTATGGAATAAAAGCTATAAACATATTTTTTAAGAGAATCTTCATTTGGAAACTGTTTCATTCGCTTTATTTCGCGTTTAAGATTCTTGTTTGTTAATGCAAAGTATCACTAGGAGGTATATAGATTCATGACTGGACAAAAAGATTTTTTTGATGAATTAAAAAAATTCAAGATGTTGTTGTTAATGTTATGCTATTAAACGAAAGCAAATATAATGATACTGAGGATTTGTTGATTGACACTACATATGAAACAATATATAAGATTTTAGAATTGATAGATGGATATGGTGTTAATAAGAAAAAATATGAAGTTAAAGACACAATAAACGATGAGATAATTAATAAGAAGACCTGTTTTCATGATATGTGTGAAGAGTCTTTGCAGCATAGTTAAGTAAATGGACACACTTTATTGTAACATTTCTATATCTATTTATAAAACGTGTCCACTTTTATATGTATAATGCATTTTTAATGTACCCCACCCTAGCGGACGATTACGTATGCCAGGGTGGGGAATTTTTTGTTTTTTCATAAAGAAAACGTATGTAAAAGCAGAAATTTACCCACCTAAATATATCAAATAGCTATCTAGGGTGGGATGATTACTAACATATTAGGCTGAGATTACCCTCCTAAATACATCAAATAGCTATCAGGGGTGGGATGATGACTAGCACAATAGGCCGAGATTACCCACCCGATATTTTGTTTCGATACAGTCCATATAATGGTGTAAATTCATAAAATAAAAAAAATGAGCCATAGG
>DAISYI010000041.1:0-288 GCA_036825385.1 Lachnospiraceae bacterium
GGAATGTCGATTTCTACATCAATAGAATCTACAAGTTCTGTAAGATTTGTACTTGTCGTTTCACCTGTTGTCCTAATGATATCCTTAAACACTTTCAAATCGAGAGCCATACCAAATTCCTTTTTGTCTGCCTTTACTTCCTTTGAAAGTTCCTTATTACCTACAGATTCACGGTCGCCTTCTTCTGCTGTAAGATAAATATTAATATTTGCACCCTGTGCTACAAGTTCTCTATCTGCATCAGTTACACCCTGGAAAGACTGAACTGAGGAGCCTTTTTTTTTCTGA
>DAISYI010000041.1:298-8581 GCA_036825385.1 Lachnospiraceae bacterium
CATTCCAGGTTTTACAATAGGGGTAGAGAAAGTATGAATAAATCCTGGAAGAGTTACAGTCTTTGTAATATTTCCATATGTTGTTGGAATTACTACTGTTACATCTGTATCATCATCTCCGTTACCGATAGTATTATTTGCTGGATCTATTGCAAAGTTTTCAACTTTATATTCTGTACCATCAACTGTTACTTTTACGTCTAAATCTGCAGGTTTTACTGTTTTAACATACTTTGTATCGCCTTCATAACTCCAGTTCTTTGAAGTATTTACTGTAACGTTTTCTGCCGTATAGCGAGGAATGTATGTGTATTTTGGTAAAACTACAGTCTTATAAACTGTATCTTCACCTGAGCCAAGTCTAAGAGTAATATTATTATCTGTCTCACTGATTGTATTGTTACTTGAGTCAATTTCTACTTCAGCTGCAGAATATGTAGTTCCGTCAACTACGATTGCTACTGAAAGTTCATCCTGTGTTACAACACGAGTTTTTGTATCACCTGTAGCTTTAAACTTAGGTGAAGGTTCTACAGATACATTATCTGATGAATATGTAAGTGTTTCGTATGACATGATATAGAAAGGACCTGCATACTTAACACCACCAGCATTACATGAATAATACCAGCCTTCTGGATTTGAAGGATTTGTACATGTTTTGTTTGCGCCTGAAGGTTGTGTTTTAGAGTAAACAATAGTTCCACCTGCGCAGTTATCGAATCCATTTCCATGTTCAATAACCGCAACACCACCCATTATATTATTTGATGCTAATGAAGAATATTTATATCTCTGAAGTGTCTGCCAACCAAAATTTCTTCTCCATCCCTGAAGTCCAAGTCCACTATCATATGCAGTTTTTGTTTCATCACTATAAGCGCCCTTTACATCTAATCTAAGACGTGCGCTTCCAGTTGGGGCTTTAAATACAGCTTCATTATCGCCATATCTAACCGGAGAGAACAAATATACTTCTCCTACCTCAAGATTATCTGCATTTGTTTCAGTTTTTGTTACAAACTTGGTATAAATGTGACCTGTACCACCTTCCTGAGTCTGAGCCTTTACAGACTTAGCTGGTACATATCCTAAAGAACTTAAAACTAGAGCAGCCGCAGATGCAAAGACTGCCATCTTTTTCATAAGACCATTCTTATACATAATATTGCCCTCCAAAACAATAACCCTAGATCCTTTCAAATCTAACACGATCAATGAATAAAAATACGATAAAGAAACATTCACGATACGAATTAGTCCGGAGCAATATCGGTATAAGCATATTTGATTTTTACACACTATATCAAAGTGCCACTTGGCATGTAAACCCCTTTTTCTCATTGTTCAGTAAAAAACATGGATTTCACAACTAAATCACAAAATTGACTTTTTGGCTTCAATTTTAGCCCCAAAAAAAGAACCCAAAGTAACTCCCGTCACTTTTGGTTCTTTTAAAAGCTTATATTTAAATTTATGCACAAAGATTTAAGATTGCTTCAGCATATACCTTGGTAGCAATTACGATATTGTCAATTCCGAAGAATTCATCAGCTCCGTGCATCTTAGTATCGATGTCTGGGAGAACTGCTCCGAATGCTACACCATTCTTAAGTTCATGTACATAAGTACCACCACCGATAGCGAGGCATTCTCCCTTTAATCCTGTTACATTCTCGTATGATTTGAGAAGAGTCTGAACAAATTCACTGTCTCCAGGAACGACATGAGGAGCAATCATACCAGCTGTTTCGAACTTGAATCCAGCTTCAACAACAGCTTTTTCTGCAACATCCCAGCAATTTTCCTTAGTTGCCATAACCGGTGTTCTAGAATCGAATGTAAATTCAATATGTGTAGGTGTGATGCTGTAAAGATCAAGTGTATTTGTGAGATCATGTGACTCTTCGTCACACATCTTGATTCCGAGACCTGAACCATCAGTTACACCATATGGGAAAAGTGTAGGAATCTTCTTAAGTAAGCTAAACTGCTCTGAATCTGCAAGAGGAAGTCTTGAGATAAGAACGATAGCTGCGAGACCTGCGTTTTTTCCAAGTTCAGGTGTAGATGCATGTGCACCAGTTCCGACTACAGTAAGTTCACCATCTGCAGTTTTTTCAATAGAAACGCTGCACTCTGTCTCAACCGCTTTGATTACGTCAGCTACGGAATCAAAGTCAAGTCCTTCGAAACGAACTACTGCTTTCTGTGGAACTGCATTTGCAGCTACACCGGCCTGCATAAATGTAACTCTTGGAAGAGCTGTGCTTTCATTGAAATCCTGTGAAAGAGTTCCATTGAAGTGTCCCTTCTCAATATTAATAAGAGGGAACTCAGCATCTGGTGAAAATGTCATTTCTGCTTCTGGCTCAACAGCATAATATTTTTCAATGTCGCCAGAACCGCACTCTTCATCTGAACCCATGATGAGACGAACACCCTTTTTAAGTTCTACGCCTGATTCCTTAAGAGCGCGCATAGCGTAAAGTGCACACATAAGTGGTCCCTTATCATCAGATGTTCCACGACCATAAATCTTACCATCCTTTACGATTGGTTTGAATGGCTCTGTTACTGTCCATCCTTCTCCTGCTGGAACTACGTCTGTATGCGCAAGAATATCAAGCGAACGTGGAAGTGATGTATCGAAGTCTGCCACTCCTACGTAATTATCATAATTCTTTGTTTCGAATCCATATCCAGAAACGATTTCCATCGCACGGCTAAGTGCACGGTATGGGCCTTCACCGAAAGGCATTCCTTCCTTCGCTTCTCCCTTTACAGAATCGATTGAACACAAATCTATAATGTCATTTACGAGCTCATCTTTATGAGCATCGATCCAAGAATTTACTCTATCTCTCATGATTACTCCTTCCTTTTTGAACCTATCCGTTCAAGTTTATAACGAACAGGACTCCAATGCAACGAAAAAAGCCCTCAAATCCCGTTTTTTCTTTCGGAACTTGAAGACTTTTTCTGTAATAGAGGATCAAATACTAAACAAACATAAATCCCATACCGTTTTTGATATAAGGGATGTAAACCAGGTCACTCTCTTCGACATGACCTATGACGTTCACTCGCTCATCTGAGCGAATAGGCTTTCGGCAAATCTCTACTTCGCCGCGATAACGCAAATACAAATCATTCGCCATTCGAATATCTCCGACTTTGGCATCAACTGCGTTCTAGGGTACGACAGAAGTGTTGAAATCCCACAATCTGGATTCCTGAGAACGAATTACATATTCACTCGAATCTGGTCTGTCATGTTGAATGATACCTTTCAGACGTTCTTCGTTTAAATAGGATGTATGGAGTCTAACGAAACCATCTGATAGGTCGAGGAGTTTGTCCCAATCCGAATCAAATATATCGCAATCCCCGATATAGACGATATCTGTCTTTGCATCATACATCTGTAGAAAGCTAAGAAGAATATCATCTAATTCTCGGTGTTCTTCAACTGTAGGAAGCCCTTCTTTAATTGGTCCTCTGAGTACTTTATTTCCAGGTACGAAGCCCTCTGTTCTCATCCCAAACATTTTAAGTTCAGAATTAATTTCCTTTACTCGTTCTAGAGATAAGCCAGAGTACTTCTTCGGATAGTAGTTGTGGCATGCACTGAAATTGTCGATGCATGCGCCCAGTGTTTCCCATCTCTTCACTTCATTAACAGAGACAGTCGATGCATTCCACACGATGTGAAAAAGCTTAGAAAGTTCAACTACATCAGAATCGTCGAATCCGAAGTCCAATCGAAGAGACTCTACTCCGAGATCTTTAAGTTCAGTCATATTCTTTAAACCAAGTCTTTTAGGAGTAGTTGGATCCACATCAATTGTAAGTGCTATTCCAGCTTCTCTACAGCTTTTAAATAATGCTTTTGCATCTTCTCTATAGCCCTTTTCATCCTCTTCTGGAATATGCATAGAAGTAAAGCCGTGTTTTACTTTTGCTTTCCGTGCTTTTTCAATAAGCGCTTCATTGAACTCTCTGCCTGATGAAAAATAGATTGAAACACCTGTATTCATAAATTAGTTTTCTCCATAAATATCATTGATTCTGTTCTCATCAACTCCGAAGAGCCATGTGAGTACGAATCCACCAGCATATGCGCAAAGCATAGCAATTACATACTGAATCTGATGTCCTGGTTCTACGATGAGTAGACCGAAGAGTCCAGATACACCCTGTGATACTGTTCCTACGTGGCAAAGTGAAGCTACGATTCCACCGAAACCAGCTCCGAGACAAGCTGTGACGAATGCCTTTCCAAGAGGAAGTGTTACAGCATACATAAGTGGCTCGCCTACTCCGAGGATACCTACTGGAATAGAGTCACGGATGAATCTCTTGAGCTTCTTATTCTTTGTCTTCATGTAAAGTGCAAGTCCAGCTCCGACCTGTCCACCACCTGCCATCATAAGGATAGGAAGGAGGTAGTTGATTCCCTGTGTAGGGCCTGATGGGTCATTAAGCATAGCATGAATAGGTGTAAGTGCCTGGTGAAGACCTACTGCTACGAGTGGTAGGAATCCTGCTGAAAGGATGTATCCACCTACAACTCCCATCTTTGAGTAAACGAAATCCATTACTGTATAGATTCCGTTCGTAAGAACTGATCCAAGTGGCTGAATTACGATTATGACAGCCAAACTACCGATGATAAGCACGAGAAGTGGACTGATAAATGTATCGATTAAATCTGGCATTACCTTTCTGATCTTCTTCTCAAGGAATGCGAAGAATATACCAGCGATGATTGCGGCGATGAGTCCGCCTCCGGCTGGATTGTAAACCGCATCTGTCATTGGAAGTTTAATCTGTTCGGCTTTTTCGCCATATCCTGCGAGAAGTGGCATAGCTGCGTTTGCGATACACATAGCACCAGCGATTCCACCGAGGATAGCTGATCCGCCGAATTCCTTTGCTGCATTGTAGCCAGCGAAGATTGGGAGGTAAGCGAAGAGTGCCCATCCCATTGTATGGATACATTCATACCACCAGATTCCGCTAAGTGCTCCACCAGACGAAACATTGATTACATTGATAAGTCCGTTGATAAGACCTGCTGCGATAATGCCAGGAAGAAGTGGAACGAAGATGTTCGCAATTCTCTTCAGGAAGTTCTGTACCGGCTTGTCATACTTTGCTTTCTGAGCAGCCTTATTTTCCTTCGCAACATCCTCCACGTTCTCATCTGATACGGTTCCCTGGAGTCCTGTCAACGCTGAAAAAGCTGTCAAAACTTTATTTACCTTACCTGGTCCGAGTACAATCTGAATCGTATCAGACTCTACGACGCCCATAACGCCTTCAATATTTTTGATTCCTTCTACATCAACTTTCGTGATGTCTTTGACTCCAACACGAAGTCTGGTCATGCAAGCCATGTTACTCTTAACATTTTCCTTGCCGCCGAGAAGATTAAGTAATTCTCTACTGATTTCTTCCCAATTCATAGTGAACCCTCCTTAATAAAAGAATTATACTTAATTGATGGCCTCCCTAACGCGACCATTTGCTGCCTCTAAACTCGATAGTGCAACTTCTTTGCTACAGTTCTTTAGAATCATAACGATTGCAGTCTTTACTGAACCGTCTGCTTCTTCGAGAACCTTCTTTGCTTCTTCTCTATCACAGCCTGTTGCTTCCATCGTAATGTTTTGAGCCCTTACGATAAGTTTCTCATTTGTTTGCTGTACATCTACCATCAGATTTTTGTAAACTTTTCCGATTCCAATCATGCTTCCTGTAGAAATCATATTTAGAATCATCTTTTGGGCTGTTCCAGATTTAAGTCTGGTCGAACCGGTCAAAACCTCTGGTCCTACAACTGGTTCAATCGCCACGTCAGCTTCTCTTCCGACTTCAGATCCTTTGTTACAGGATATCGCAATTGTTGGAACACCGATTGATTTTGCATATTTTAAGCCATATATAACATATGGTGTTCTTCCGCTTGCAGCTAGTCCTATTACAACATCTTCCTTAGAAAGTCCGATTGCTTCGAGTTCCTTCTGACAGAGTTCCTTACTGTCTTCAGCACCTTCAATCGCTTGGAGAAAAGCTTTTTCCCCTCCTGCTATGAGTCCGACTACCATCTCGCTCGGTACGCCAAATGTCGGTGGGCACTCTGCAGCATCTAATACTCCAAGTCTTCCACTCGTTCCAGCGCCGACGTAAATGATTCTTCCGCCCGATTTAAGAGCTTTCGTCGCAATCTCAATAGCTTTTGCCACTTCTGGTAAGACATCTTTCACAGCATTTACAACATTTGAATCTTCCGCATTCATCGTTTGCACGATTTCAAGTGGACTCATTTCATCCAAATTCATAGTATTTGGATTTCTCTTCTCAGTCGTAAACTTTGAAAGATCGATCATTCTATCCTTCTCCTCCTTTCATCTTCTGAATCTGTGTTTTGGCAAATGTATCATGTAGTTCCTCATAATGCCTGTCTACGTAAGCTACATAGAGGATATCTACCATATTAAGCTGTGCGATTCTCGATGACATCGCTCCACTTCTGATGATGAGTTCAGTAGCTGCGACTCCGAGTACCACATCTGCGTATTTTGCAAGTTTAGAGCCATATGAACGAGTAATCGCAATCACTTTCGCACCTCGTTCTTTCGCTGTTTTTGCGCATTCAATCATTTCCGGTGTAAGTCCAGAGTAACTGATTACTATCGCTATATCGTTTTTCTCAATTGTCTTCGAGCACAGAAGCTGTGCATGAAGATCATCGCAAATATTACAGAGCTTTCCGATTCGAATTAATTTCAGGTAAAAATCTCTCGCCACGAGAAGTGATGATCCTACGCCAAACATATTTATGCAGCGCGCGTTCTCAATCAAACTCACGCATTTCTCAATATCTTCGCTCTTCACGAGCTTCATCGATTTCTCGAGAGAATCCATATTCTTCATAGAAACTTGGTTGATGATTTCGTCGGTCGAAAGACCTGGTTCGATATCTTTCATAGATGTTCGCGCCGACTCCTGCATAATCGCGTTTTCAAAAATCAGCGCCTGTTGAAATTCTTTATACCCCTTGAACCCAATCTTCCTACACAACCTGTAAATCGTCGCCTGAGATGTATATGTCATCTCTGAAAGTTCCTTTAAATTCTTTCCGACGAATTTCTTAGGATTCTCATTCAACTGTCGGATCAACTCCTTCTCAGCTGAACTTGCGTAGTTTTCATAACTCTTGATTTTTACAAATAACCCTCTCTCCATCTCTTATCTCCATCTTACTATTTGAAATTTTCTTTTCAATATTATCACGTTTTTATGAAATTTATTTTCACATTATGATGTAAAAAAAGGGAAACTGTTTCAGTCTCCCTCCTTATTATATCATTTATTTTATGCGAAAAAGCAGAAACTCTACACTTCTAGTTCTTATCTTCTTCCATCTTTCTAAACATCATTCGCTTGAACTTGCGTTTGTTCTGATATGCCTGGTATACATAGGCTGTATTTCTAGCATCATCAATAGCTGAGTGCTGTGTTCCTTCGAAATCTAATCCTAACCCTTCGAGGACATAGTCAAGAGCTAGACACGATCTGGATTTCAATGTTCTGTCCACATCCGCCTGCAAATCACACCAATGTCTAAGCATATATTTCAAGTTGATATGATGATACTTTTTCAGATCAATCTCTTTACGAAGGACACCAATGTCACATTTGCTCCAGGAATAAATCATAAAGTCTTCGCCACACCATTCGAAGAAATCGTCCATCACTTCTTCGAAAGAGCGCTTATCCTCGAGCATTTCGTTCGTTATGTGTGTGAGTTCCTCGATATATTCAGTGACTACACCGTACTTTGGCTTGATGTACTCGTTAAAACAGTCAATTTCCTCATCGTATTCATCAAGCATTACTGCACCTATCTGAATAAGCTCTTTCTTGCAGGTACGGCGTTCTTTAATATAGCTTTCTGGAATTTCACAGTATTCAAAATCTAAAATTATCTTATTCATGTGAATGATTATAGCACAATCTATACGATTTTTTTACTGTTTCTATACCGATTGAAATCCTTCCCCAAGGCATCTAGCGCGCCTTTCTAAAGAAAAGATTAATCTGTCATTATACATATATTAATTTTATTAATTGCTAATAAAGAATGATTCTGTTTCCTTTATTTTCAGACTACTATTCAATATAATTTTTATATATGATTTAACTTTTTCTTCGGAGGTGAAATATGGGCAAAAAAAAAGGTGGAAGTCTTAGAGTTAAGATGCTTGCATCACT
>DAISYI010000041.1:8591-13954 GCA_036825385.1 Lachnospiraceae bacterium
ACTCTTACCTGTCACAATTATTGCGATGGTTTTTCTTACTGTGATATCTGCTATTACTAGTAGGGGAATTATCAATACTCAAATTCAGTCAACCATGGAAGCTGAATTGAAAGCAAACATGAACGATATCAGTTCTAACCTCGATATTGTAAAGAGTACTGCTTTGAACCTTTCTACTACTGTGGCTAAGACATACAAGACCACACCTATGGAAGAGTTCAAGGAAGTGTTCTCTGATACCATTAAGCAGTCAGATATCATTAATGGTGCCGGAATCTGGTTTGAACCATACATCTTCGATCAGTCTCAGGAATACATGGGACCATATTGGTACAAAGATGGAAATGAAATCGTAGAGACATACGATTACAGTAATGCTGAATATAATTACTTCACCCAGGAATACTACACAATTTCCAAAACCTTGAAGAAAGGTGAAGCTCACATTACCGATCCTTACTATGATCCTACATCAAAAACTGTTATGTCTACTTGTGTAGCACCTATCTATGTTAATGATAAGTTTATCGGATGTGTAACATCAGATATCGTTTTAGGAACTATCGAAGATATCGTTTCTTCTATTAAAGTAGGCGATGAAGGAAAGGCTATGCTTACTACATCAAGCGGTATTTATCTTTACTGCCAGGACAAGAAGAAAGTCGAAGATGGAAAATCAGTTACAAAGGATAGCAACAAATCTCTCGTAACTGCTTCAAAGGAATTCCTCAAAAATAAGAAAGGCCTGACAACTTACGAAGATAGTAAGAATAAATACAACCTGTACTATGACACAGTCAAGGGCGTCAACTGGAAGCTTATGATTCAGATTCCTCAGAGCGAACTTTCCGCTCCTATCAATAGATTGATTAGAATCATGAGTTATATCGCAGTAATTGCTGTTCTCTTCTGTGTACTTGTTGTTATCCTTCAGGTAAACGGAATTGCTAAATCGCTTACAACTGTTAAAGAATTTGCTAAAGTTCTTGCAAGCGGAGACTTCACTATTAACAAGATTGCATCAAAGCGAAACGACGAAATCGGTCAGATGAGTTCTTCACTTAATGACATGTACGAAAGTAACCGTGATGTTATTTCAAAGATTTCCGAAGGTTCTACTAAAGTTAATGATACAAGTAAGAAGATGAGCGCAGTTGCCGAGGAACTTAGTTCTAAATTCGAAAGCATCCAGAACAATATGACTCAGGTAAACGATGCTATGACAAATACTGGTGCTGCTACTGAAGAGGTTAGTGCTTCCGTTGCAGAGGTTAGTGATTCTATCAATGTCCTCAATCAGGAAGTAGGATCTACTTCGCAGCAGATTGCCGATATCAAGAATCGTGCTGTTGAAATTGAAAAATCTAGCGAGGAAGCTTATAAGAATGCAATCTCTATTGTAGAAACTCGTGGTGCTGATTTCGAGGTAGCCAAGAAGAAGGCTGAAGTCGTTAATGAAATCGGAAATCTCGCAAACTATATTCTTGAGATTGCTGATCAGATTACACTTCTTTCGCTCAATGCTTCTATCGAGGCTGCAAGAGCTGGCGAACAAGGACGTGGTTTCGCAGTAGTTGCTACAGAAATCAGTAAGCTTGCCACTGAAACTTCAGGTGCAGTAGATAAAATTAACGAAACAATCGCTGGTGTACAGGAAGCTTTTTCATCATTGAATTCAAGTGCTTCTGAGCTTCTTACATTCCTTCAGGAAACAGTTACACCTGATTATGATAAGTTCGTAGGAATTGGTCAGCAGTACGGAAGTGATGCTGAGATGTTTGGTTCTCTCTTCGGACGTATCACAGAAATGGTTGAATCTATCAACAGAACTATGGATGAAGTAAACTACGCAATTCAATCTATCGCTGAATCTGCACAGGATACAGCAACAAGTAGTTCGGACGTAACTGAAACTGTACTCAATGTTTCTGATACTGTAAAGGAAGTATCAGAAATGGCTGAGAATCAGGAGAATGTTGCAACAGATCTTACTGATATCGTTGGTAAGTTTAAACTATAAGATATCCCATTATTTTCATATAACTCCTTTATACCAGAAGAACCGGTGGCTAAGCCACCGGTTCTTTGATTATTCCATATATTCTAGTAGATCTACTAAGCTAGCATAGCATCTGCTTCTAGTAGATTCCCTGAGCTAGCATTGCATCAGCAACTTTTTCAAATCCTGCAATATTTGCTCCAACTACATAGTCGCCTTCGAAGCCATATCTCTTTGCTGCATCACTTATGTTCTTATAGATGTTTACCATAATTCCGTGAAGCTTTGAGTCTACTTCTTCGAATGTCCATGAAAGTCTTTCACTGTTCTGTGACATTTCGAGAGCTGAAGTAGCAACTCCACCAGCGTTGGCTGCCTTGCCAGGGATGAACAGGACAGCTTTTTCCTGTAAGAGCTTAGTAGCCTCGAGTGATGTAGGCATGTTTGCACCTTCGCAAACTGCGATTACGCCGTTTGCTACAAGTGTCTTAGCGTCTTCGAGCAGAAGTTCGTTCTGAGTAGCACATGGGAGTGCGACGTCGCATTTTACTGTCCATACGCCTTTGCCTTCATGGTATTCAGCTGATGGACGGCTTGCCTTGTACTCTGTGAGGCGTGCTCTCTTTACTTCCTTTACTTCTTTGAGGAGTTCGAGATCAATTCCTTCTGGATCGTAAATGTAACCTGTTGAATCTGAGCATGTTACGACTTTCGCTCCAAGCTGCTGTGCTTTCTCGATAGCATAGATTGCTACGTTTCCTGCACCTGAAACTGAAACAGTTTTGCCTTTGAGGCTAGTCCCGTGATCTTTAAGGAGTTCCTCTGTGATGTAAACGAGTCCGTATCCTGTTGCTTCTTTACGAGCAAGTGAACCACCGTATGTCAGGCCCTTTCCTGTAAGAACGCCTTCATATGTATCTGTGAGTTTTTTGTACATGCCATAGAGATAGCCGATTTCGCGTGCGCCTGTTCCGATGTCTCCTGCGGGAACATCACGGTCTGCACCGATGTATTTGTGAAGTTCTGTCATGAAGCTGTGGCAGAACGCCATTACTTCTCTGTCTGATTTTCCTTTTGGATTGAAATCTGATCCACCCTTTCCTCCACCGATTGGGAGGCCTGTAAGTGAGTTTTTGAAGACCTGTTCGAATCCGAGGAATTTAATAATGCCCTCGTTAACTGAAGGATGAAGTCTTAATCCTCCCTTGTATGGTCCAATAGAATTGTTGAACTGTACGCGGTAGCCTGTGTTTACCTGTACATTTCCTTTGTCATCAACCCAAGGTACCTTAAATTTGAACAATCTATCAGGTACTGTGAGTCGTTCTAGAAGTGCTTCTCTTCTGAAGCTTTCTTCGTTCTTCTCAATCACTGGTCTCAGTGATTCCATTACTTCCGTCACTGCCTGAATGAATTCTGGCTGATCAGGATTCTGAGCCTTTACTTTGTCGAGTGTCTCATCAATATAACTCATCTCTTTCCCCTTCCTATAAACCTAGGGCGCGGCACGCGCCTGATTTAATTCCCGCGGCTGGCCGAGTTATCCGCGAATATTCTAAACCAACCACCTAGGGCGCGGCACGCGCCCACAAATCTTTTTAATTATAAACCTTTCGGGAGTAAAATGAGAAGAAGAATTTTAATCGGAGGTTTTTCTGTGGTTTTTTCTGCCTGCCGGCGCCGCCTCGCCTAGGTTTTCTCACTTATAAGCACTTTCCTCGCTCTAAGTGTGAAAAAAGCAAGTTGTATTTTCCTCGGTTTTTAAATTTCTCGCGCTTTTTCTCACTTACATTCAAATTCACTCTCCCATGTGTGAAAAATGAGCATAAAAAAAGATTGGGTCATCGATAAACCATCGATTTTTTCACACTAGAAGAGCTAACAAGCTCCACAAGTGAGAAAATAGATTTGACCCAATCTTTTTTCGGATAAAAATGTGCTATTTTTTGCACACTTAGAAGTCCCAAAAGCCTTCCAAGTGAGAAACACACTTCTCCAGAGGCGAAACAAGCACTCTTCCACCACTAAACACCCAGTAATTCTCAGGCTAAAAACCACCGGCATAACCCAGTAATTCTTACCCTATCAAACCACCATAAAGCCCAAAATCCCCTGGGCCTGGTGCACTTCGGAAAACAGTTGTATCTCGGAGAAAGACCTTTCTTATTAATTTTTAGAAATCCAAAGTTTCTTTCAAAACAGCTTCAAACTGTCTCAAATCAAGCGGATTATTCCTTGTCTCAAACGTCATTATCAAGTTCTTTCCTTGGTAGATTCCGTTACGCTCATAGCTCTTAAGTTTCCTAACCATAGCCGTTGCATAATCCGGATCGTCCATCATACCAAAATGCTCCAGAAACACCTCTTCACGTGTCCGCTTATTATACAACGTAAAATCAGGAAATACGGTTCCCACCCCACGCAAATACAGCGGATGCTCGTACTTGTACGGAACCCCAAGGGCATGCAGCTTGTCTGCAATCATCTTCTCACTCTTCGAGCGAACACGTTCCCCTCGTTCCGTATAGATTTCTGAATCATCTTCTGAAAAAGCTTTCCCAGTATACTCTTCTTCAAGCCACGCCTTTTTAAAACTCTTGTCCGACATTCGGACAGGTTCTATCAAGCACTGTCTCTCCTCGCGCAATTCATCAAACACCCTGTAAATAGCATTCATGTCATAATGCGCTATGAAGTATTCCAGAAATTGTAACTGTCTCTCGGTTTCCTTCTCAAGCGATTCACAATAAGACTTGTTCGCCAGCGCTTTTGCAAGTTCTAGCTGATTCTTCTTAATATAAATCCCACCCTTTTTAGCATGTTCACGATCATGCTCATCATAAAGAAAATACTGCGGGGATTTGTGATTCGCTCTACACGCAGAAACCCGAAGACTGCCCTCTGGAGAAGCCGAAATAACCTTTTTGCACACTTCCATCACGTATAGCAAAATTTCACGTTCGAATTCCAGCTCTTCCTTTAAGCTCATAAAGCCCTAATTCCTTCTCCTAGAATTACAACTGAAATAATTATACAACTTTCACTAGCAAAAGTTGAATAAATTTACATTATCCTTATTTCAAATTAATCAAACTCATTCTACTCTTCATCAAAAATCGAGTAATCCCTGTCAAATAACACAGCCAACATCTGCTTCTTCAAGTCTTCCTTCTCAAGACTAGCCATTAAATACTTCTTCACATACATCTTGCTTTTGCCAGGATACTTGTAAAGACCATTGTCCGCCTGAATCTTCGCAAGTTCTACCCTCCACAGAAGAGACATCTGATTTGTCAGTCGCATCTTCTTGCTCGGCGATGGTTCACGAAGTTCATAAAAATCAAGGCCTGTCGATACCGCCTCC
>DAISYI010000042.1:0-6263 GCA_036825385.1 Lachnospiraceae bacterium
AAAGAGAAAGAATCACATCATGATATTCTTTATTTTCCTCGTATCAAATATCGGTGGATGTTTGACTCCAATCGGAGATCCACCACTTCTTATGGGATTTATGAGAGGTGTTCCATTTACATGGAGTCTTTCTCTCTGGCCTATACTTTTATTTAATATGGTTATCCTTCTTTCATTCTTCTTCTGGCTTGATAAGAAGAGATATAGAATGGATATCGCAGAGGGTCGTAGACCTGATATTTCAAAAGCAGGTACTGAGATTAAGATAGAAGGGTTGCACAATGTCTTTTTCCTTATAATGATAGTAGTAGCGGTAATTCTTTCGGGTTCGCTTCCTAATATGGCTGCTGTCAAGGATACGGCTGGGAATGTGCTCGGTATGAAGCTTCCATTTGGAGTAGTGCTTTCATATCCATCTATTATAGAGATGGTGATTATACTTGCGGCAGCAGCGCTTTCCTTCAAGACAACACCTAGAAGAATTAGAGTATCTAACCATTTTACATGGGGAGCGATTAAGGAAGTAGCGATTCTCTTCATCGGAATCTTTATTACTATGCAGCCTACACTTATGTTGTTAAAAGAAATTGGACCGAAGATGGGGCTTACAGATGCGTTCCACTTCTTCTGGGTAACAGGTGCGCTTTCAAGTTTTCTTGACAATACACCTACATACCTTGTGTTCTTGACAACAGCAGGTTCGCTTGGATTTAAGTCAGGTATTCATACACTTCTCGGTGTGGTTCCAGTAAATCTCCTCCGTGCAATTTCTACAGGAGCTGTATTTATGGGGGCAAACACATATATCGGAAACGCACCAAACTTCATGGTAAAGGCAATCTCCGACGAAAACGGTATTCGTATGCCTTCTTTCTTTGGATATATGAAATGGTCAATTGTTGTTTTGATACCTGTGTTCATCCTTGATACTTTGGTGTTCTTTATAAGGTAGGGTTTTAGATGTTGAATGAAAATGAATTAGAAGTAAAAGAGCGTCTCGAACTTATGAGAACTCTCGCTGGCAGAATATATGACCTCGATAGAAGAGTATATGATGAAATCGGTTCAAACCTAGGTCGTGTGTTTAATGGTGAGAGGGATATCATTGTTGACGAGATAGTAGATATGCTTCGTGATACGAAGAGGTCTCACATCCTTCGAAGTGATCTCGCACTTATTGCAAACATGGCTCGCTCTATCAGGAATAAGCAGATACATAAAGAAGTAATGACTGAATACGATACTATCGTAAAGACTATCGAACGTGAGAAGCTTCATTCTGAGAAGGTAGAAGTCATCGACAAATACATTGCTGGATTAAATACGCTTGTTATGAAAAAGCGTTTCCTCGAAGGTCAGCATCTAATCATCTGTATCAGTAGAAGCTACGGTTCTGCTGGTGACGATATTGGATTTGCTCTTTCAGATCATTTGGAAATAGATTACTATGATGCGGAAATCTTCAAGACTGTTATAAAGCGACTAGAGGCCGAGAAAGATCAGGTCGATGATATCACTAGAATGAAGCTTGGAACTTCAGATAATCAGAAGAAGGCAGCAGCAAAGAAAGAAGAAAAGAATCCAGGAATGTCGGGTATGGAGTCTTTTTCCATTAAGGAGAAGGTTTCCAAGTTGAACCGTTATCATGGACTTCCTATTAGAGATGCTATCTTCTTTAAGCAGAGTGAGGTTCTCTGTGATATGGCGAAAAAACAGGATTTCGTCGTTATGGGTCGTTGCGCTGACCAGATTCTTACCAACAATTGTATTCCGCATATCAGTATTTTCATCACAGCGCCAAAGGAGCAGCGTATCCAGCGTATTATGGAGATGAATCATGTAGATAAGAAGACTGCGATTCGTCAGATGAAGGAAGTGGATAGAGCGCATGCGCAGTATTATTCTTACTACACTGGCCGTAGATGGGGCGAAGCTAGAAATTATGATCTCTGTGTGAATAGTGCAAGTTACGGGGTAAAGGGCTCGGTAGATTTCATTCTGAGTGTACTTAAAGGGAATGGAATTGAAGTGAAGGAGAAGTAGGGGGATTTAAAATTAGATAAGTAAATAGCGATTCTTATAAATACAAGCAACGGGAGGGAATGTATTTTTCTTCGATGTATTTTCAAGAGTTAATCTATGAATTCGTAATTCATTCACAGTGAATGCCTTCGCATTCATCGTGTTCAGAATAACTACTCGAAAATACCAATCAGAAAAATACGTTTCATTCCGTTGCTTGTTTTTTATAACAAGTTATTTACTTATATTAATTCTAAAAAGTACCCGTTACTTCTTCTTCACTTCAGTTCCGACGCTTTAAAATGCAACATTCTATACTAGTGTTGTATGTGACGAGTTGAGGCCCCGTTTGTAAGTTTAATAATAAACAAGGAAAAATGAGGTTATATTTTGTATTCACGAATAAGGACACTGTTGTGTTGGAACGATTTTATTCTCGTGGATTTCATTCTTCTTGAGATTTCAGCGAGTTCGAGGAGATGATTTGTTTGAGAGGTGTTTTCACTGTTTCATGGTGAAAACACCTCGAGTTACATCTCCTCGATGCTCCGTTTAGGAGCACAGCGAGCTGAATTCGAAAGTTAGAATGACACCTCGAGAATACATTTGAGTTCCAATACAATAGTGTCCTTATTCGTAATTCTAATAAAAAAATATTTTTCCTTGTGAATTATTAAACTTACTTTTATTAGTAGAAACAAACGACTATAATATTAGTGTCGGGGAGAGGTAACCCGATGGATAATATATTAAGGAGGATAACTTATATGAATCCAATCGTTCTAGTTTTTATTGGTTCACTTGTTTCTTTGGGATTCGCTGCGTTTAATTATTTTAGCGTAAAGAAAGAATCTGAAGGAACAGAAGAGATGGCTAAAATCTCTGGTTCTATCAGAAAGGGGGCAAATGCTTATTTGAAGCGTCAGGATACTGCAGTAGCGAAGTTCTTCGCTGTAGTATTTGTGATTCTTTTAGTGATGGCTTACTTTAAATACTTAAGCTTTTTCACACCGTTTGCATTCCTGACAGGAGGTTTCTTCTCAGGACTCGCAGGTTTCATCGGAATGAGAACTGCTACAATGGCAAACTGTAGAACTGCAAATGCCGCTTCAAAGGGGCTCAACAGAGGTCTTAAGGTTGCTTTCTCAGCAGGTTCAGTAATGGGCTTCACTGTAATCGGCCTAGGACTTTTAGATCTTTCTATCTGGTATTCAATTCTGAATTACGCTTTTAGAGATTTAGATTCTGCTAGACGTATTTCAGAGATTACTGCAAACATGGTTACATTTGGAATGGGTGCTTCAGCTATGGCGCTCTTCGCCAGAGTAGGTGGTGGTATTTTTACAAAAGCCGCTGACGTTGGAGCTGACCTCGTAGGTAAGGTTGAGGCTGGTATTCCTGAGGATGATCCACGTAATCCTGCAGTTATCGCTGATAACGTAGGTGACAACGTAGGTGATGTCGCTGGTATGGGTTCTGACCTTTATGAGTCATACTACAGCTCAATCATTTCATCAGCTGCACTTGCTGTTGCTGCTGGATATGGTTTCAATGGAGCAGTAGTACCTATGCTTCTTGCTGCACTCGGTGTAGTAGCTTCTATCATCGGTACATTCTTTATTTCTACGAAGGAAGGAGCATCACAGAAGAATCTTCTTACAGCGCTTAGAAGAGGAACATATATCAGTGCACTTCTCGTTGTAGTATTTGCTTATGTAATTATTAATACACTTCTTCCTGGTGAAACAGGAATTTATTTTGCAATCCTTTCAGGACTTATCGCTGGTGTTCTCATCGGTGCAGTAACAGAGTACTATACATCTGATACATATAAGCCTACACAGGATCTTGCGGCTACTTCAGAAACAGGTAGTGCAACAGTTATTATCGGTGGTCTTTCACTCGGTATGCTTTCTACAGTAGCTCCTGTAGTTATCGTAGGAATCTCTGTTCTTGTAAGCTACTTCATGGGTGGTGGAATGGACAGCGCAGCGAAGGGGCTCTTCGGTGTAGGTGTTTCTGCCGTAGGTATGCTTTCAACACTTGGTATTACACTTGCAACTGATGCATATGGTCCGGTTGCTGATAACGCTGGTGGTATTGCAGAAATGACACATATGGATCCAGAGGTTCGTAACAGAACAGATGCTCTCGATTCACTTGGTAATACAACAGCTGCTACAGGAAAGGGATTCGCTATCGGATCAGCTGCCCTTACAGCTCTTGCACTTATAGCATCATATATCGATAAGATTGGAAATATTTCACCAGACTTTACGTTTAATATTTCTATCATGAACCCAACAGTTCTCGTAGGACTCTTCATCGGTGGTATGCTTCCATTCCTCTTCGCAGCTCTTACAATGAGCTCAGTAGGACAGGCAGCTCAGTCTATCGTAGTAGAAGTTCGTCGTCAGTTTAAGGAAAAAACTGGAATCCTTACAGGGGAAGATGAACCAGATTACAAGGCATGCGTAGATATGTGTGCAAAATCAGCTCATAAGCTTATGATTGAGCCAGCAGTAATCGCAGTTATCGTACCAGTTCTCGTAGGACTTCTCCTCGGACCAAACGGTGTAGTCGGACTCCTCGCAGGAAATACTGTTACAGGATTCGTACTTGCTATTATGATGGCTAACTCAGGTGGTGCTTGGGATAATGCTAAGAAGTACATTGAAGCAGGAAACTGTGGTGGTAAGGGTTCAGACCAGCACAAGGCTGCAGTAGTAGGTGATACAGTAGGTGATCCTTTCAAGGATACATCTGGACCAGCTATTAATATTCTTATTAAGCTTGCGTCTATGGTATCAATCGTGTTCTCAGCGTTGGTAGTTGGATTACATATTCTTTAATTCTAAATAAATCAGGAAAACCTCCGTGCTTGAAGTTGTTCAAAGCATGGAGGTTTTTTATGTTTTCTAGATTTCAAAATAATGGATTTTTAGTAAAAAACAACCCCCCTAGGGGCTTAAAAATAATTTAGTTAATAGGTTATAATTTCATCCGTTGTTATTTTAAGGGAGGAATTATGAAGAAGAAAATACTAGCGTTTTTAATGGCATGTGTAGTTACACTTAGCACAGCTGCATGTTCAGGAAAAGGACAGAAAACAGATGGTGGGAAGAAGATTCTTAAGACTGCTGCATCATTTGCTTATCCTTCACTTGATGTTCATAAGGAATATTATGGATGGTACACATCAATTTACGGTGTTTCAGAAGCTTTGTTCAAGATGAACGACAAGATGGCTACAGTTCCATGTCTTGCGAAGGATGCAAAAGTGGATGGAACAAAATGGACTGTTCATCTTAAGGATAAGGTTGCATTTTCGAATGGTAAGGCTCTTAAGGCTGACATGGTGGTAAAGAATTTAGAGCGAGTTGCTAAATTAAATGATCGTTTTAAATACTTTGCGGATTTTGATATTAAAGCAACAGATGATAAGACAATCGTAATTGATACTAAAGAAGTTTATCCAACTCTCAAGAATGATTTGGCTAGCCCTGAATTAGGAATGATTGATCTCGATTCTACAAAGGATTTTACAAATAATCCTATTTGTACTGGTCCATTTGTAATTAAAAAGTTTAAGCCTGAAGGCGACGTAGAAGTTGTAAAGAACAAGAAGTACTGGGGCGGAAAAGTTAAGCTTGATGGTGCAATTTTCTATTATATGCAGGAAGATGATCCTAAGCTTTTAGCTATGCAGAGTGGTGAGATTGATTGTTATAATAGTGTTTCATCTGCCGCATTAGAAGTTTACAAAAAGGATCCAGGTAAATATAATGTTGTATCAATTCCTGGTGCAAGACTTCAGTTTTATATTTTGAATGAGAATACACTTGATAGCAAACTTAGAGAAGCTATCAATCTTACAGTAGATAAGAAGGCAATTGAGAAATACCTTTCAGGAACAGTTACAGCGGCTAATAGTCCGTTTGTTCCATCTGCTAAATACAGCAAGGTAAATATTCCTAAGATTGATAAAAAGAAGGCGATTAAGCTTATTGAAGAAGATGGCTATGTTAAGGGTAAGGATGGTTTTTACCAGAAAGATGGTAAGAAGCTTAATATTAGAATTGCTTACTATGCGGCCAGATCATTAGATACACTTGCTCTTTTGATTCAGGAACAGCTTAAGGAGATTGGTGTAGATTCTACTCTCAGAGTTGAGGAAGATCCAGATTCAACTTATATTAAGGATCAGCAGTTTGATTTAGCTCTTTACTGCATGATTTCTG
>DAISYI010000042.1:6273-9900 GCA_036825385.1 Lachnospiraceae bacterium
CAAAGAGGGATCGTATTATGATTGTGGTGGATTTAATAATGAAGAGTGTGAAGCTCTCATTAATAAGCTTAAATATGAGGTAAATCCAGATAAACGTGCAGCACTTGCAAATAAAATTATTCAGATTGCAATTGATGATAATGCTTTTGGATATGTAGGGTTGTTTAATAACACAACAGTTCTTCGTAAGGGAACATCAGGATTCGCAGAGAAGATTCCGTTTGATTTTTACGGTCTTGATAAAGATACAGATATTTCGAAATAAATTTAAGATGTAAGGTTTTTCGGAGGGGAGACCTCCAAAAATAAATAGGTCTATAAATGTTAAAAAAAGCAATTAAAAAAATTGCCGGCCTGATTCTAATACTTATCATTCTGAGCTTTTTGGTATTTTTACTGATGTATATTGCTCCGGGTGATCCGGCTGAAAAAAGACTTACTTCGCAGGGAGTAGTAGTTACAAAAGAAGTATTAGATACAGAAAGAGAGAGATTAGGATTGTTAAAGCCATTCTTCGTAAGATACGGAGAATGGCTTATGGCCGTTTTAAGAGGTGACTTCGGTGTATCGTTTAAAGATGATTTGCCCGTCGCTCCAAAATTATGGTCAGCATTAAAGAAAACATTGGTTCTTTCTTCATTTAGTCTGATTCTTTCTTTGATAGTTTCATATCCTTTAGCACTTTTAGCTGCGATAAAGAGGAATAAAATCTCAGATCATGTGATTAGACTGTTTTCCTTTATTGGGAATGCTTTGCCTAATTTCCTGATTTCCGTTCTTCTTATGTATTTATTCTGTATTAAACTTAATTTGTTCTCGGTTATTGCGACAGGTGATATAAAGGGACTAATTATGCCGGTTTTGTCTCTTTCAATACCTATGAGTGCGAAATTTATCCGACAGATGAGAAATGATTTCATAAAAGAACTGGATGAAGAATATATAACAGGTATGCATGGCCGTGGTGTAAAGGAGAGATATATAATTCTTAATGTGATTAGAAATACTCTCGGTTATACCTTTATTATAATTGCGCTACAGATCGGTTCATTGATGGGTGGAAGTGTTGTAATTGAAACAATCTTCAGATGGCCAGGAATAGGAAATTTAGTTATGGAATCGATTAATGCTAGAGATTACCCGGTTATCATGGGGTTTGTTTTAATTATGGGAACGATTTACGTATTGATTAATCAGTTATCAGATATAGTAGCAAGACAGTTAGATCCAAGGAAGAGTGTATGAGTAAGAAAAAGCAAAGAATAAAACTAATCATAATCAGTATACTTGCAATCCTTGTGGTTCTTATTACTGCAAGTTCGAACCTGCTTCCTATAAATGATCCTTATGAGACTAACAATGCTGCAATCAGAATGGCACCTTGCGCGAAATATCCGTTTGGAACGGATAATCTGGGAAGATGTGTCTTCGCGAGAGTTATTTATGGTGGAAGAATAACAATAGCATCTACTTTCTTTCTTGTTTTTGTCTCGTTTGTAATTGGAACCTTTATAGGGATGATTTCAGGTTACTTCGGCGGAAAAATCGACAAAATCAACATGCGCATTGCAGACATACTGTTAGCTTTTCCACAAATGGTTGTGGCTATTGCAGTTGCAGGTATCTTAAATGGCGGTTTGAAAGGAGCAATGATTTCACTTGGAATAACCATGTGGGTGAGTTTTGCGAGACTTTCAAGATCACATACCATGTCACTCAAGAATGAAGCGTATGTTCAGAATGCACTTCTTTTTGGAAAAAGCGATCTCTATATACTTTGGGTTCATATTTTTCCTAATCTGATTCAGTCAGTGTTTACAAATGCTCTAAATCAGGTTGGAATGACCATGATTGGTATATCTGGACTTTCTTTTTTAGGACTTGGTGTAGTACCACCAAATGCTGAGTGGGGTTCGATGATAAGTGAAGCAAAAGCTTATATTCAGATTGCTCCATGGGGAGTAATCTATCCATCCATAGCAACCCTTGTTACGATTATTATTTTTAATTATTTAGGTGATGCAGTTATGGAATACATGGAGATGTAATTTTGAGTGAGACTATATTAAGTATTAAAAATCTTTCTGTTTCGTATGGTGACGAGCAGGTTATAAATAAGCTTGATTTGAATGTTAATCAGGGTGAGATTATCTGTATCGTAGGTGAGAGTGGCTCGGGTAAGTCTACTCTGCTTAAGACAATTGTAGGTATTGGTGATTTTTCCGTTACTGAGGGTGAGGTTCTGTATAAGAATCGAAATCTGCTTGAATTATCATATAAGGATTATGAATCTATACTTGGGTCTGAGATTGGTTATATAAATCAGAATCCTATGGGAGCATTTAATCCTATTAGAAAATTTGAAAATCAGTTTAGGGAAATCTTTTTGAGTCACAATCAAGAGATGGATTATGGTAAGATGGAAGACATGTTTGCGCTTCTCGGGTTGAATAATTTTAAGAAGATTTTAAATAGCAGGCCGTATGAGATGAGCGGTGGTATGAACCAGAGAATTGCCATTTATGCATCAATGATAATGGAACCAAAGATTCTTTTATGTGATGAGATAACACAATCATCATGGTAACACATAGTTTGGGTGTGGCCTCTATGCTTTCAGACAGGATTTATATCATGCATAACGGAAAAATAGTAGAAGGCGATGTCACTGAGGAGGTTTTGTCGAATCCTAAGCAGGAGTACACGAAGCAGTTATTGAGAGATGTCCCGAGATTAATGGTAGATTGATATGGAGTATTTGTTAGAAGGAACAAAACTGAATAAAGTCTTTATAGAGAAGGATACAGAAACTTGTGCCGTTTGTGATGTAGATTTTTATCTATCAGAGGGCGAGATATTAGGCATTGTAGGTGAGAGTGGTTCCGGAAAAAGCACTCTTATTAATATGATCGCTAAAAGATTTGATCCGACTTCTGGAGCTTTAAGTCATAGAGGTGTCGATTATACTAAGGAATCCTTAAAAGAAACGGGAAAGTTTCTTCAAATGATTTTTCAGGACGCCAAAAGTTCGTTTGATCCCCGAAAATCCATGAGGTTTTCAATTATGGAAGCCGGTCGTGGCAAGAAGGATGAGAAAGAACTGATAGATATAATTCATAGTGTTGGCCTGGATGAGAAACTTTTGGATAGAAGAGCTAGTGAATTATCAGGTGGTCAGTGTCAGAGAATGGCAATTGCGAGAGCGATATACAGTGGAGCGGATATTCTTTTATGCGATGAGATTACAAGTGCTTTGGATGTTACGATTCAGTCGCAGGTTGTAGAACTTTTGAAGAGAATAAAAAAGGAAAGAAGTCTTTCTATTATATTTGTTTCGCATGATATTGCACTTGTAAGTATGATTTGTAACAGAATTATGATTATGAAAGAAGGCCATCTTGTAGAAGAGGGGGAGACTGCTGAGGTTCTCTGTTCGCCGAAAAGTGATTACACCCGTAGTTTGATTCAAAATGCGATTAAAATGAGTGGAGTATATGGTTAATGAATCAGAAGGCATTAATAGAGAATAATCATGAATATTGGTTGCAGAGAGCAAAGACATATTCTGATGTAAATAAGGAAGAACTGTTAGGAGTTCAGCGTGTGAACTGGTCTAGGTTTCTCGAC
>DAISYI010000042.1:9910-13708 GCA_036825385.1 Lachnospiraceae bacterium
TATCAAAATTCTTGATATCGGAGCGGGACCGGGGTTTATTTCAATTATACTGTCAAAGCTTGGATATACGGTGATAGCAGCAGACTTTGCTGAAAACATGCTTAGAGAAGCTGAGTCAAACGCATGTGAAGAAGGGGAAAAGATTATTTTTAAGCATGAGAATGCGATGGATTTGACTTTCAAGGATGAAATGTTTGATGTTGTCTTTTCACGAAATCTTACATGGAATCTTCCTGATCCTAAGAAAGCGTACAGCGAGTGGCTTCGTGTTTTGAAGCCGGATGGATGTATGATGGTGTTTGATGCGAATTGGTATGGCTATCTTCAGGATGAATCATTGAAGGAAGCTTTTATTAGAGACAGACTTGCTTCGGAAGAACTGGGACAGGGCGATTTCAATGTAGGAAAGAATTTTGATGTAATGGAAGAGATTGCAAAGAAACTGCCGCTTACCGGTGAGAAGCGCCCGTATTGGGATGAAGATCTTTTGACTGGTTTTAATGTTAATGAAGTCTCGGTTATAAATGATGTCGGAGATGTACTTTATTCTGAAAAAGAGAAGGTAAATTATCGTTCGACTCCGATGTTTATGATAAAGGTAAGAAAGTAGTATGAGTGAAATAAAGGAAATTCGTATAGAAGACGAAAGAGAGGACATAAAGAACAAGGTAGAAGAATACTGGTCAGAGAGGGCTGACAGTTTTTTCATGCAGAAAAAGCATGAGATTCTACATCCGAAATACGAAAGGTGGACCAGGGAAATCTACTCTTGTATTACGGAAGAAATAGAGCGTGTTCGGGCAGGAGAAAGTGTTAAGGTTCTTGATATCGGCTGTGGAGCAGGGTTCTTTGAGATAATGTTTGCACGAGCAGGTTTTTCAGTTTCAGGAATTGATCTCACTCCGGAGATGGTTTCTCATACAAATGAGATGGCGGAATACTTTGGTGTAGAAAAGTATGCACATGCAAGCGTGATGGATGCTGAGAGTCTTGATTTTGACGATGAGAGTTTTGATGTTATTGTTTCTAGAAATGTAACATGGACTCTGCCTCATCCACTTGTTGCTTATAAGGAATGGATGCGAGTTTTGAAAAAGGGTGGTAAGCTTATCAATCTCGACGCAGAGTATGCGAAGGGTGCACATAAGTATAATCAGAATGAAAACCTTGCACATAGAGATTTGAGTAAGGATATGAACGAGAAATGTCATAAGATTTATCACATGCTTTCGATTTCTAGTTTTGTAAGACCCAAGTGGGATGAAGAAGTCCTTCGCGGGTTGGGTTTTAGTGAAGTAAATGTCGACCCTGATTTTGGAAATGAGTTTTATATGCCCGATAGAATGTTTAGAATTGTTGCGAAGAAATAATGAAAAACCACCTCAATGGAGGTGGTTTTTATTAGATTTCGTGATTCTTTAGGATTGATCTGATTGAATCGAAGAGGTATGGTTTGAGGGTTTCGATGTCGCATGGATCTTTGTACATGATTGAACTGAAACCAGTTGAACCTACGAGCTCTACGATGAGGAAGAGCATGATTTCTGGGTCTCTGTATTTTACATCTGATTTTTTTAGTAAGCTGATGTAAAGAGAAGTGAAATCCTGTTCGTCGATAATAGGCGTATCTTCGAAAGCTTTTTTGAAAACGCCCCAGCTTAAGTCCTTGTGCAGGAAAGCGAGGAGTGATTTATTCTCTGTAAGTGCATTTATAATATGCTCTACGATAAATAGAAGACCATCTTCGAATGGACAATCGGGATTATGGTTCATAAGTGCCTGATAAGCACTGATGAAGAGCTGACTTGATTTGTCGGAGATGAGCTTATTTCGTATGTCATATTTATCTTTGAAATAAAGGTAAAAAGTTCCTTTTGCAACTCCGGCTTTTTCCACGATGTCTGAAATAGTAGTCTTGTGGAGCCCCTTCTCTGTAAATAATTCAAATGCTGTATTAAGCAGTGAATCGTTCTTTTTCTGTTTGTTTGTTTGAACCTTTCCCATGAGTGGAATATGTGTCCTTTCGAATGGTTTTTCTCTGTTTTTTCTACGTTTTTAATTATACCATAAAAAATGAATTTGAGTCATTTTTATACATTTTTCGCGATGTGTATATAGTTTGGTATAAACGTATTGACCATTGGTCATTTTGAGCTATACTTTATTATGAAAAAATGAAAAACGGTCAGTTTGTATTTTTTTCGAAACAAAGGTTTATGAAAAAAGGAGAGATAGTGATGAAAGGATTTGCTAAAGGAGTTGTAAAACTTCGCTCACTTATCCTAATCGTAGGATTGGTTCTTCTGATTCCATCAGCGATTGGATATCTGAAGACGAGAGTAAACTATGATATCCTTACTTACCTTCCAAAAGACATCGAAACAATGAAGGGCCAGGATATTCTTAAAGATGAATTTGGAACAGGCGCCTATTCAATGCTCGTTGTCGATGGAATGAGTGATAGGGAATCGGTTGCTCTGAAAGAGAAAATTGAAAAAGTTAAACATGTTGAGTCAGTTCTCTGGTACGACAGTCTTGTAGACATTACAGTACCTAAGGAGATGATTCCTGATGAAATCAAGGAGAAGTTCCAGAACGGAAAGACAACAATGATGTTTGTAGTCTTCGATGATACTACATCTGCTGAAGGTACGATGGATGCCATCGAGCAGATTAGAAAAGTTGCTAGCAAGGATTGTTACCTCGCAGGTATGTCTGGAGTTGTAACTGATACAAAGAATCTTGCGGAAGCAGAGACACCTATCTATGTAGGTATCGCAGTTCTTCTTGCTGTTATTGTACTTTCTTTGACTATGGATTCATTTTTGATTCCATTCTTTTTCCTTGCAAGTATCGGACTCGCGATTGCATTTAACATGGGATCAAATATCTTCCTTGGAGAGATTTCATTTATTACTCAGTCAATTGCAGCAGTACTTCAGCTCGGCGTTACAATGGATTATTCAATCTTCTTGTGGCACAGTTACCAGGAAGAGCTTGAGAAGATGCCAGGAGATAAGAACGCAGCTATGGCAAATGCTATTGAAGCTACATTCACATCAGTACTTGGATCTTCAATTACAACAGTTGCTGGTTTCATCGCACTTTGCTTCATGAGTTTTAGAATCGGTATCGACCTCGGACTTGTTATGGCGAAGGGTGTAGTATTCGGTATTATCAGCTGTGTAACACTTCTTCCTTCAATGATTCTTGTATTTGACAATGCAATTGAGAAGACAAAACATACACCGCTTATGAAGGAGTTCAATAGACTTCCTAAGCTTATTGCAAAGAGATATTACGTATTCGGACTTATCTTCCTTGCACTTTTACCACCAGCACTTTACGGACAGGCAAATACGAAGGTTTATTATGATCTCGCTGGTACACTTCCAGCATCACTTCCTTCAACACAGGCAGCAAAGAAGCTTAATGAGAACTTCGAATCAAACAACGCGTATATGATTCTTACAGATGCGTCACTTTCTTCTAAGGACATGACAAATATGTACGATGAAATCGAAGCGGTTAAGGGTGTAGATTCAGTACTTGGTATGAATTCTCTTATGGGACCTACAGTACCTGAAGATATGATTCCTACAAAGATTCGTAAAAAGCTCGAAAGTGACAATTACAAGCTTACACTTATTACTTCAAAATATAAGGTTGCGAGTGATGATGTAAATAATCAGATTAACAAGGTTAATCATATTGTAAAGAGTTATGACAAGAATGCGATGGTAGTAGGTGAGGCTCCTGGTACAAAGGATCTGATTACTATTACAAATCGAGATTTCC
>DAISYI010000043.1:0-9857 GCA_036825385.1 Lachnospiraceae bacterium
TCAAAATCCCTGTTTCTGAAAACAATTTCAATTTCAACCAAATCTAAATCTTTATCACCTCTATTCTCTATTTCAAGTTGTGTTAAGCCTAATTTGTTTTCTCCCAAACTATCTTTAACATACTCAACTTTCCAACAAGTTATATCCACAAAAGTGCTTTTATATCCATCAATTTCGTCTTGTTTATTTCGTTCCTCCCAACGAGCCTCATCTATCGATGAATCAGTTGGTTTATTTACTTTGCTATCATCTTTACAAGAACAACAAGAAAACAGGATTACAAAACACAACAAACAACATAAGATTCTTTTTACCATGAATACTTCTTTTCCCCTTTAAATTTTATATTTGTAACTGCAATTGCATACTTTGAAACATCTATATTTCTTGGCACATTTTCAAGCTGATGAAACATGCCCTTCTCCATTTCCCACTTCTGATGCGGTTTCAAACTAGAATCTCCCCATCCAATAGCATTAAACGAGTAAGAATGTATTACATCACTTTCGTTATTTAAAAAATAAACAGATACTTCTAATGCTTCTATTTCTTTACCACCATTGTTTTCAATCTTAATTTTTTCAACGCCAAGCTCATCATCCTCATCAGAGTACTCTTTGAAGTAATCAACATCTCCGCCTGTCACTTTTATATTCTTATTAATATAAGACAAATGCTTTCCATCTGCACTTAGTCCTTTTGTGCTAATAGCAACTTCCGGATCTGTTGAAACTACAGTACTCCTATAAATATAAGCAGGTTTCCACAACTTTAAGAACGTACCAATGCCAACCGATATAGTAAGCACAAATACAACGCAAAAAACAAAGAGTTTATTCTTAAATACACTTGTTTTTTTCTTTCCGCTCTTAAACGAAACCTTTATCCTCTTTTTAATCGGATAACCACATCCAGGACACTTTTTTGCTCTATCTGAGATTTCTCTTCCGCACTCTGGACACTCAATAAGTCCCATACAACGCCTCCTTAACAAACAATAAAGGTAATCAATATTATTTACATACTAGGAAGTATCTGCTTGTAAAGCAGATGCTTCCTCTGCTAGACGTAGTATAGCAGGCGCTCTCCCCACCCTAACCTTCATTTATACTATTTAAAGGTGGGGATTTTTTTTGACTATTTCTTTAAAATTTCTATTTTTCCCCACCTCAAAAAAGAACAAACAAGATAAGGGTGGGTAAAATCATTAAACTTTCTTCTAAAAGCTCCATATTTTACCCTCCCCTAATCATTGGAAATAATTGATGTTCTTAGTCTTCTCAAAATCCAGGGTGGGATTAGGCGACATAAATAGTCTGCGATACCATACAATGCAACGCCAAAACAAAGCCAAATCAAAGCCAAATCAAAGCCAAATCAAAAACATGCTACAAAACAAAAACCCTCGCCGCAGTTTCACCTGCGGCGAGGGTTTTTAAATTACATAAAGAATAATGCTTAATCTTCATACCCATTAGGATTGTTCTTCTGCCAGTTCCATGAATCACGGCACATCTCGAGGATGCCAAATTCTGCCTCCCAGCCAAGTTCTTCTTTTGCCTTTGAAGCATTTGAATAGCACTCAGCTACGTCACCTGAACGACGAGGTCCGATTTCATACTTAATCTCAATGTTATTAGCCTTCTCGAAGTTCTTTACGATATCGAGAACACTATAACCTACTCCTGTTCCAAGGTTGTAGATTGAAAGGCCAGAACCCTTCTCAAGCTTCTTAAGAGCCTTTACATGACCACGAGCGAGGTCAACTACATGAATGTAGTCACGTACGCCTGTTCCATCGTGTGTATCATAATCATCACCGAAGATTGTGAGGTGATCAAGTTTACCTACCGCAACCTGTGTAATATATGGCATAAGATTGTTTGGAATACCATTTGGATTCTCTCCCATCTTTCCTGATGGATGTGCTCCAATAGGATTGAAGTAACGAAGAAGAACTACATTCCACTCGTTATCAGCCTTCTGGATATCTGAAAGAACCTGCTCAAGCATAGACTTTGTCCAGCCATAAGGATTTGTGCAAGTTCCCTTTGGACACTTCTCAGTAATAGGAATCTCTGCAGGATCACCGTAAACTGTAGCTGATGATGAGAAGATAATATTCTTCACGCCATGCTGTCTCATAACATCTACAAGAGTAAGTGTACCAGCGATATTATTCTCATAATATTCCCATGGCTTTCTTACAGATTCACCTACAGCCTTAAGACCAGCGAAGTGAATTACACTGTCGATGTCTTCTTTATCAAAAATCTCATTAAGAGCATCTCTATCTAAAATATCAGCCTTATAGAACTTAACTTTCTTTCCTGTAAGTTCCTCCACTCTCTCGAGTGATTTCATGCTTGAATTTGAAAGATTGTCGAGAACTACTACGTCATATCCAGACTCAATAAGTTCTACACAAGTATGGCTACCAATGAAGCCTGTACCACCTGTTACTAAAATTGCCATAATTTCTCCTCCTAAATAATATATCCTTACATATTTTACACCATAACATAAAAAAAGAAAGGCAAAATATTGCCTTTCTTAATAAAATACAAAATTAAGCAAGTTTGCTTGATGCAAGTTCGCAAAGTTTTGTGAATGCAGCTGCGTCGTTTACTGCAAGGTCTGCAAGCATCTTACGGTTGATTTCTACGTTTGCAACCTTAAGACCATGCATAAGCTTTGAGTATGAAAGACCGTTAAGTCTAGCTGCAGCATTGATTCTTGCGATCCAAAGAGATCTGAACTGTCTCTTTCTTTCCTTACGTCCTGAGTATGATGTTGCCATCGCTCTCATTACAGACTGCTTAGCTACGCGATACTGCTTTGATCTAGCTCCACGGTATCCCTTAGCCATCTTAAGTACTCTATTGTGTTTCTTTCTAGCGTTCATGCCGCCTTTGATTCTTGCCATTTTAAAAAACCTCCTGATTCAAAAATTAAAGATAAGGTAAGAGCTTCTTCATGTTCTTTACGTTTGTCTCGTCTGTTACAGTAGACTTACGAAGATTTCTCTTTCTCTTTGTGCTCTTCTTTGTCAGGATGTGGCTCTTGTAGGCCTTTGCTCTCTTAAGCTTACCTGTTCCTGTCTTCTTGAAACGCTTTGCAGCAGCCTTGTTTGTCTTAATCTTAGGCATAGTTTAGTTCCTCCTTACTTCTTCTTGGCAGTTACTGGTGCCAAGACCATTGAGATGCTCCTGCCTTCCAGCTTTGGTGTCTTTTCGATTGTAGAGATGTCGCTAAGAGTTTCAGCGAAGTCCGTAAGAATGTGGCTAGTTGTAGAAATGTGAGCCATTTCTCTACCTCTGAAACGAAGTGTAACCTTAACCTTGTTTCCTTTTGTAAGGAACTTACGGGCAGCGTTTGACTTAGTATTGATATCGTTTGTATCAATGTTTGGTGACATTCTAATCTCTTTGACTTCGAATGTACGCTGCTTCTTCTTTGCTTCTTTCTCTTTGCGCGCCATTTCGTAGCGATACTTACCGTAGTCGATAATCTTGCAAACAGGTGGCTTCGCATTTGGTGCGACCTTCACCAGGTCAAGATCCTCTTTACGGGCCAATTCAAGCGCATCACGAGAAGACATAATTCCTAACTGTTCACCATTCTTGCCGATCAGTCTTACTTCTTTGTCTCTGATCTGCTCATTAATCATTGAATCGCTAATGGTTCTACCTCCAAAATAAAAAAAGCGGATAGGCAGGCTATCCACTAGTAAAAGAGACTAACCGAACATTCGGCTAATTAATCTTTATTAACGCTAAGTCGCAGTATTTCAGCGCTTAGGTGAGAGTGGATGCTCTGCTTTTATTTAACAACATCAGTTATATTATCACCTTAAAAGCCCTTCGTCAAGCCTTTTTCAGCACAAATTTCTCAATAACTTCAGCGACACCAGAATGTTCATTATCATTCTCTGTAATATAATCGGCGATTTTCTTCACCTCTTCATGTGCATTATTCATCGCACATCCTACATTTGAAACCTCTATCATAGATAAGTCATTTCTCTCATCTCCGATTGCAATCGTATCCTTCATGTCCATCCCAAGCGCAGAAACAAGCGACTTTACGCCCGTTCCCTTGTCCACATTGTCTGGAACATACTCTAAATACTCACGACATGAGAAAAAGCTATTCAGTTTAAGTGCTCTTTCTTTTTCCGAAAAAGACTCCCTAAATCTTTCAAGGCTACCCGAGAAATTAAAATCTGCGAGTAGAATTTTATAAAAGTTTACATCCATGTCATACAAATCTTCTGGAGCGTCATAAACATAATGCTCTTCTTTTGTAATCTGAATGTATCTTTCGAAGACATCTCCTTCAGATGGCACATAGATTCCAAGCTCAGTAAAAGCAATCGAAAAGATTCCTGCATCAAGAGCCGCTCTCATAACAGAAATAGCCTGTTCCTTTGAAAGAGGATTTCTAAAGAAGATTTCTTCAGACATAACATTTCTGCCCAATCCACCATGATAACAAATCTGATAGAGATTATCATGAACAATCCCCAGTTCTCTTACTGCAATCAATCCGCCATGAATAGATCTACCAGAACAAATAGAAACAGTATTTCCTTCGTCTAATGCTCTTTTGATAACCGATTTATTTCTGTCAGTTATCTTCTTATCTTTCTTAAGAAGCGTGTCGTCCAAATCTATAAAAACTAATTTCGACATTCTTATCTCTTTACTCCATTTTTCATTTCTTTTAGACGTTCCTTTGCCTCACGTACGAAAATCTTCTGAGAACTACTATCCTCGTATCCTTCGTATGATTGTCTTACAAAGTCGCCATTAGGCTTCAAAATATAGCCCTTTCTTCTATCGTCTATCTCTACATCGAGATAATGCTTCGCCTGTTCTTTAAGTTTACTATCATCGATAGGAAAAATAATCTCAATTCTTCTATCTAGGTTTCTAGGCATCATATCTGCTGAGCCCATAAACATATCTTCCTGTCCGTCGTTATAGAAATAGAAGATTCGGGCATGTTCTAGAAACTCTCCAACAATAGAGATCACCTTGATATTCTCACTAACGCCAGGAATTCCTACTTTCAGACAACAGATACCTCTAATAATGAGAATTATTTCTACACCAGCCATCGATGCTTCATAGAGTTTCTGAATCATCTTCTCATCACACAACGAATTCATCTTCGCTATAATCTGAGCCTTTCTTCCGAGACGTGCATGAGCTATTTCTCTATCAATTAAAGCATTCAGACGTTCCCTCATCCAAATAGGTGCAACAATAAGTCTATTCCACTGGGCTGGTTCTGAATATCCCGAAAGCATATTAAATACAGCTGTAGCATCTTCCCCATAACTTTCATCACAGGTAAACATACCACAGTCAGTGTAATGCTTAGCAGTTGAATCATTATAGTTACCTGTTCCGAGATGAACATATCTTCTGATACCATCGTCCTCTTTGCGAACTATTAGAGCAATCTTACAGTGAGTTTTAAGACCCACTACGCCGTAGATTACATGGCAACCTGCATGCTCAAGCTTTTTCGCCCAGACGATATTATGCTGTTCATCAAATCTAGCCTTTAATTCTACCAGTACAGTAACCTGCTTACCGTTCTCAGCCGCACGAGAAAGCGCCTCAATAATAGGAGAATTACCGCTGACTCGATAGAGTGTCTGCTTAATAGCGAGTACCTTAGGATCATCAGCGGCTTTCTTTATGAAATCTACAACTGGATCAAACGACTCATATGGATGCTGAAGGAAGATATCTCCTCGTCTTATTTCTTTGAAGATATCTGTTCCCGGAAGAAGTCGTGGGTGATTCTCAGGAGTATGTTTTTTGAAATAGAGATCAATTCTATCCTCCATCTTTGGAATCTTCGAAAGGAATGACAAATCAATCGGTCCATTTACAGAAATGATGTCATTGTCATGTATTTCAAAGCTTTCCTTCAAAACACGAAGGAGCTTGTTATTGATACCATTCTCTACTTCGAGTCGAATTACTTCACCCCAGTCTCTCTTCTTAAGCTGCTTCTCAATCTCTTTAAGTAGATCTTCTGCTTCATCTTCTTCGATATCAAAATCCGCATTTCTCATGATTCGATATGGAAAAGCGCATACGACATCATAGTTCAGATATAACTTATGAAGGTTCTTCTCGATAATCTGCTCTAAGAATATAAAGGTTCTCTCATCTTCATATTCTGATGGGATTGCAACGAGTCTAGGAAGAACTGATGGAACCTGAACAGTCGCAAATTCGACAATCTTTTTCTTCTTCTCATGTCGAACGAGCCCCACCCTATCCGGATTTCTCTGAATAAGAGCTGCGATATTAAGAGTCTTGTTACGAACAAGCGGGAATGGTCTCGACGCATCCACCGCCATTGGTGTAAGAACAGGATAAACTGTCGACTCAAAGTACTTGTCAGCAAATGCAGCCTGTTCTTCATTTAGATTCTCATATGATGAAACAATATGAATCCCCTCATTCTCAAGCTGTGTGAGAATCTCATTATTGTAAATCATATACTGCTCATTCGAGAACTTCTTCGTTTCCTTCGAAATCTTCTCAAGCTGTTCTCGAACTGTCATACCCGAAATATCTTTCTTATGATATCCGGCATGAACCATATCCTTTAACGAAGCAACTCGAACCATGTAAAACTCATCGAGATTAGACGCAGTAATTGAAAGGAAAGTCACTTTCTCCATAAGTGGATTTCCCGGATCTCTAGTCTCATTTAGAACTCGCTGATTGAATCTAAGCCAGCTAAGTTCTCGGTTCTCGTAGTACTTCGGATTACTTAAATCTATAGTCTTAGATACGCCCATGATTCCCCCTTCTATTAACTAAACTTCACGTATTACTGGTTTTATTGAAAATATCTTCTGAAAGAAGTCAGCTTTTTCTTTAAACAGACCTCTCTCAAGCGCGATTGAACTCTGCGAACCAACTCCGATTACAAGTTCATCACCCTTAAGAGAAAGAGATACATTCTTCATCTTCTGCTTATGGCTTCTATCAAGCGCATTTGCAACTCGAAGAATCGCTACCATCTTCGTAATCTGCCAATACTGCTTCTTGGAAAAAACAGATGATAACTCCTTGTATGAAGGCATTTCCTTTCTATTGTATTCAGCGACCGATGCAACCATCTGACGCTCCTTGTGCCCGAGTCCAAGAATCTCAGAAGAAAGAATGATTCTAAAGGAGTTCGAACTAGCCTCTGCAATAGAAATATACTTTCCGCAGTCATGAAGAATAACCGCAACGCGAAGCATAAGTCTCATTCTTTCATCTAATCCACAAGTCTCTTTCAGTAGATCATAAATCTGACACGAGATACTATCGAGAACTTCGATATGTGGGAAGTAGCTTCCATATCTCTCAGCAAGAGAAAGCGCCGCTGTAATTACATCTCTTTCGAAATCATGCTGTGGCTTTACAATTTTGTTTCTGTAGAGATAGTCATACATGATTCCATCATTTATAGCCACACCAGAAAAATGAACCTGTTCTGCAGAAATCATTCCGAGAAGTTCGTCGGTAATAATGAACATCGATTTCTCGAGAAGTGATACTGTAGTTCCTTGCTTTCTAAGCTTATCTTCCCATTCAAGTCTAAGAATTTCTCTGCAATCACTTGAAGAATAAGTGTTTCCAAGCTTAATTTTCTTCGAAGATCTAATACTCTTATCAGCCATAATAATCAGATGTTTGATAGAGCGTTCCTTGAAATACATATTCATAAATGTATCAAGCTCTTTATCAATTACATCCTTTATCTGCTCATTTCTGTCATGAACATTCTTAAGTCTCTGCATCGTCATATACATCTTAAATGTACCGATATCGAGATGCTGAGTAGTCTTTACCTTTCCATCCTGGAACAACGTAAGCTGAAGTGACGCTCCACCTATATCTACGAGAATAGCGCCTTCATCGATAAACTTATTGAAATCTGATGATGACGCAACCGCTTCATACTCATAGAATCTCTGCTCAGAATTAGTAATACTAATAGGTTCGAGTCCTACTTTAAGTCGAATCTGATCCATGAGGAACATTTCATTATCCGCCTCATGAATCATACTTCCGATAGCAAGCGTATAATCTGTAACACCATAGGCATCCATAGTATTCTTCATATCAGAAAGCACATTACAAATTTCAGATGTGATTTCGACACTTATAGAACCGTGATCAAAGATATCCATAATCGTAGGGATAGGATATCTGAGATTATTCAATTCTTTCGTCATACCATCCTTCTTGATTTCAAATAATTTCATAGAAATCGCGTACGATCCAATATAAATAGATGAAAAATACTTCATGTTGCCCCCTTCGGTTACTCTTCTATAAAGTCACGCTGTACCATCTTGCTTTCAAGCATAATCGAAATAAAAATTCTCTCTAAATATTCCTTCTCAGAAACGTCATCTGTATTATCTCCAACGGAAAGAAGCTTCTCGGCTTCTCTCTTCTCGTCGAAAATAGGAATATCATTCTCTTTCTTATACTTTGCAACTTCCAACGAAAGATTACGACGCTTAAGTAAAAGCTCAATTATTGATGAATCCACAGAATCGATTTCATTTCTAATCTCATCAAGTCTACTCATATTGTACCTCAAAATTTCTAAACAAAGTCGAAAAGTGAAAGCTGGTTACTCTCAGGAAGATCTGATACGATACCAAGTCTGTCCATTACTTCAATTGAAGTCTTAGAGATTTTTCCTCGAATTCTCATATCATCCTTCGAAAGGAACTTACTCTGAGAAGCTGCAATCTGTAGAGACTCAGCAGCTTTTTCACCCATCGCCGGTATAGTCTTAAACGGTGGAAGAAGCTTTCCATCGACAATCTTAAAATATCTCGCATCCGACTGATAAAGGTCGATTGGAAGGAACTCAAATCCTCTGGCATACATCTCCTGAACGATACGCATATCCTTATATGTCGCTTCTTCTGAATTTGAAAGTTTCTCTTTCGAGTCGTACTCTTTCATCTTCATTTCGACGTATTCCTGTCCCTGACACATAAGTTCATAATCGAATGCTGTCGCACGGATAGAGAAAAACGCCGCATAATAAGCAAGCGGATAATAAACCTTACAGTAAGCAATTCGCCAAGCCATCATAACATAGGCTGCAGCGTGAGCCTTAGGGAACATGTACTTAATCTTCTCACATGAACCGATATACCAGTCCGGAACACCGTGTTCAATCATGTCCTTCTTGTAATCATCCCACTCGGCACACTTACCCTTCGCTACAAGGCCCTTACGAACTCGCTCCATGATAGTGAATGACTCTTCGGACTCAAGCCCCATATTAATAAGGTAAACCATGATATCATCTCGACAACAAATAGCGGATGAAATAGTAGCGATACCTTCCTTTACGAGAACTTCAGCATTTCCCTGCCATACGTCTGTACCATGTGACAGACCAGAAATACGAATCAGATCGGAAAAAGCTTTAGGTTTCGCATCTCGTAGAAGACCCATAGCAAAGTCCGTTCCGAACTCAGGAATACCGAGTGTTCCCATGTTACATTTATAAAGCTTACTCTTTAGATTAAGAGATGATGTATCCTTAAATAAGGACATTACACCCTTATCGTCAAGAGGAATTGTAGTCGCATCGAGACCTGTCAGATCCTCAAGCATTCGAATCATAGTAGGATCGTCGTGACCGAGGATATCAAGTTTCAGAAGGTTAGAATCAATTGAGTGATAATCAAAGTGAGTCGTAATAACGTCTGACTTAATATCATCAGCAGGATGCTGAACGCGTAATCCCACGCCGTGATCGGCGTCCCGTCGGAGTAGTACAGGTCGTCGTACAGGCCG
>DAISYI010000043.1:9867-13243 GCA_036825385.1 Lachnospiraceae bacterium
AAAAGTATTAATCTCCTCACCCATTGGAAGTACGATGATACCACCAGGATGCTGTCCTGTTGTACGGCGTACACCTACACATCCCTTTACAATTCTTTCAATTTCAATTCTACGTTTTGGTATGCTCTTCTCTTCGAAATAATGACTGATATAACCGTAAGCAGTCTTATCAGCAAGTGTACCTACAGTTCCGGCCTTGAATGTCTGGCCCTCACCGAAGATAACCTCTGTATATCTATGAGCTTTTCCCTGATAATCACCAGAGAAGTTAAGATCGATATCTGGCTCCTTGTTTCCCTTGAATCCCAGGAATGTTTCGAAAGGAATATCAAATCCCATCTTTGAAAGATATGCTCCACACTTAGGACATTTCTTGTCAGGCATATCACAACCAGATTCACCGTTCTTAGAGAACTTCTTTACTTCCTCCGAATCGAAGTCTACATAGTGACACTCTGGACAGAGATAATGAGCAGAAAGCGGATTAACCTCAGTAATTCCTGACATAGTAGCTACGAAAGACGAACCTACAGATCCACGCGAACCAACGAGGTATCCATCTTCTACTGACTTCCATACCAGCTTCTGAGCGATGATGTACATAACGGCGTAACCATTCGAAATGATTGAGTTAAGTTCTCGCTCAAGTCTTGCTACTACGACTTCTGGGAGATCCTCACCATAAAGTTCATGCGCCCTTGTATAACAAATCGTTCTAAGCATCTCATCAGAATTCTCGATAACTGGTGGACACTTATCCGGACGAACTGGCGCAATCTTATCACACATATCTGCAATCAGATTTGTGTTTGTAACTACGATTTCTTTTGCTTTGTCTGCACCTAAGTATGAGAACTCATCGAGCATCTCATCTGTAGTATGTAAGAAAAGTGGTGGCTGTGAATCAGCATCCTTAAAGCCCTTTCCGGCCTGAATGATTCGACGGTAAATCTCATCTTCAGGATTAAGGAAATGAACATCACAAGTAGCGACTACAGGCTTTTTCAGAGCATCACCGAGTTTAACAATCTTTCGAACGATATCGCGAAGATCCTCTTCGCTCTCAATTCCACTTCCGTCCTTCTCGAGAAGGTATCTGTTGTTTCCAACAGGCTGAACCTCGAGGTAATCATAGAAGGAAGCTATCTCACGAATCTTATTCTCAGGGCGTCCACTCAGAATAGCTTCATAGAGTTCACCTTCGGAACATGCAGAACCGAGGATAAGTCCCTCTCGGTACTTTTTGATTAGGCTTCTAGGCAGTTTCGCTACTCTATGGAAGTACTTAAGATGCGATGCAGAACATAGCCTATAAAGGTTAATACGACCTATATCATTCTTCGCCAAGATTACACAATGATACTGATGAAGCTTACGAATAGCTTCGTCAGAAAGTTCCATATACCCATCGATATCCTTAAGTGAATTAAGTCCACGTGCTTTGAAATCTTCACAGAGTTTCTCGAAAATTTGAGCTGTACACTCAGCGTCATCGACAGCTCTATGATGGTGTTCAAGAGAAACACCGAGAGCCTTCGCAACGTTATCAAGCTTGTATTTTGAAAGAGATGGCAATGTAATCTTCGCCATTTCTACAGTATCCATGTATGTTTCAGGGCAATCAAGACCGAGCTTAGCACAATATGAGTTTATAAATCCCATATCAAACTCTGCATTGTGAGCAACCATAACTGCTCCACTACAGAACTCGATGAAACTAGGCAAAATTACCTCAATAGTCTCAGCATCCTTTACCATATCGTTTGTAATAGATGTAAGTTCTGTAATTCTATATGGAATCGGTCTAAGAGGATTTACAAATTCTGAGAATCTATCAGTAATCTGGCCATTCTCAAAGCGAACAGCACCGATTTCGATAATTTTATCCTTATCAGCATTGAATCCAGTTGTCTCCAAATCGAATACTACAAAGGTATGATCAAGAGTCTGATCCTTAGGATTTGTAACAATTCTCTTCTCGTCATCTACGAGGTAAGCTTCCATGCCATAGATAACCTTCATATCATCCATATGATCCACTGTATGATATGCTTCTGGAAATGCCTGAACTACTCCGTGGTCTGTGATTGCGATAGCCTTATGTCCAAATTTATGAGCAGTCTTAATGATATCCGATGCATTTGAAACGGCATCCATATCACTCATCTTCGTATGACAGTGAAGTTCTACTCGCTTATCTACAGCATTGTCAGATCTATGAGTAGTGAAGTCTGGAATGAGCGTTACGCTCTTAATAGACTGGATATTTAGCTCCTTGTCCCAGCTATCGAGAAGAACAGAGCCATATACCTTTATGAACGCCCCCTCCTTCAGCTTATCGAGGAACTCTCCCTTTACATCGTCTGCGATAAATATCTTACAATTAATAGAATCCGTACCATCATAGATACCGAATGTAAGGATAGTACGTTCATTTCTAATAGGCTTCTCTTCTATCTGAATAACCTGGCCACGGACAGAAACCATTCCAATTTCTGAAGTGATTGTCTCGATAGGAATAGTCTCCTCATAATTATCCTTTCCATAGATAACATTAGGATCACTAGAACGAGTAAGAGGCATAGACCTTCTCTCTGATACTTCTGAATTCTTCTCAGAACTATCAGCTTTAGACTCATTAGATTCTGTAGGCGCTTCTTCTCCACCAGAATTCATACTGTCCATAGTTTCATAGAATCTCTGGGAAAAAGCAGAAAGCTCTTCCCTTACTTTCTTCTCGTTCTTCTCGAGTAAGCTTCCACCTTCTCTTTCGACAATCTTCGTATCGATAATACATTCAAATCCGCATCTATCACAAAAAACCTTGTGCAAATATTCCACAAGGTCACCTTCGTATGACTGCTCCATACCTGTATTGTAAATAGTGAGAACGAGATTCTTATCGTCGATAAAGTCGAACTTAGAATTTTTCAGAATAACGTAAAGAAGCCTGTCCGAATCGTGAACCTCTTCGAACATGCTATCTTTATACTCCTTGAAAGCCATCTCTGGAGTATAGCCTTCAGGGAGAGAAAATCTTTCAATAATTTTAACTTCAGATTTTGTATTTTTGAAATACTTGCTCTTAATGGCATCTTCCATTTTTCTAATACGTCTCTTGGAAACGATGCCCGGAAGATTGACATGGAATCGATAGAGACTTCTATCTTTTGATGCCGAAATCTTAGTTACGACAGAATCATCCATTATTCTTCTTTTTTCATCTGTAACTAATTCCGGAAAAACCTCTGATAGAGTTCTATCCATAGACTGCACCAACCTTCTATATTTATATCTCTACGCCCTGTTCTTTGGCAACGCGCAAGAGTTCTTCTCTAAGTGTATTTAAAAGCTCTGCTTCAGGAACTTTCTTTAT
>DAISYI010000044.1:0-1946 GCA_036825385.1 Lachnospiraceae bacterium
GAAGAGGCAGATTCAAAAGTTCACCACATTCTTTAAGTCTCATGGTGACATTGTAGTCCTCTGCACTTGGTTTCGGATCACCGCTTGGATGATTGTGTATCAATATGAAGTCAGAAGCATTGTAATTAATGGCTTCCTTAAAAATTCTAGGAACATCTATTGTGGTCATGTCCTTCGAACCGATTGATACAGTAATCTGTCCTATCAAATCCTTTGCGTTATTGAAGAAAGCTACTATCACCTTCTCACAAGTCTCGTATCGAAGTAATTCCATGAAATACATCGCTACTGAGTACGAATTGAAAAAGCTTAAACTCTTTCGCCTTTCTTCTTGAATCATGCGTAAAGCAATTTCGGCACAAGCCTTGATTTGAATTGCTTTTACTCCTCCAATGCCTCGTAAATTCTTGAACTCATTTAGAGACATTCTCCTGATATTTGAAATGTTTCCATCCTGATAGCTAAGAATTTCTTCAGCCAAATCAAGCGCATTTACACCAGAAGTTCCAGACCTAAGTATAATAGCGAGAAGTTCTCTATCACTTAATGCTTCAAAGCCAAGTGTTTCGGCCTTCTCATAAGGTCTGTCAGGAAAAAATGTTGATTTAATAGGTTTACTATTCTGCATAAAAGCTCCTTCTAGTTGCCCAGAAGAAACCATAAACAAACATCAAGTAATTTTAGCATAAAGAATCTTTATTAACAAGGTTAGCATCCACAAGTTTCTGCAGTGAAGAAAGGATTCCAAGCTTTGCATGCTGCCATGTTAAGCCACCCTGGAAGTATACCGAATATGGCTCTCTAAGTGGTCCGTCGCATGAAAGTTCGATAGATGAACCCTGAACGAATGCACCTGCCGCCATGATAACCTGACTATCATATCCTGGCATATCCCATGGAACTGGTGTTACATATGAATCTACTGGAGATGCACTCTGAATTCCTTCTGCAAACTTGCAAAGTTTATCAGCACTGTGAAGTTCAATACACTGAATAATATCGTGTCTAGATTCAGTAGCGTTTGGAATACATTTATACCCGAGTCTTTCGTAAATGTTTGCAGCAAAGATTGCACCTTTAAGTGCAGCTGCTGTTACAGTAGGCGCCATAAAGAAGCCCTGCATAAATGAACGTGTAACTCCAAGAGAAGCTCCTACTTCCTTACCGAGACCTGGTGAAGTAAGTCTGAAAGCTGCATTTTCAACGCATTCCTTCTTACCTGCGATATAACCGCCGATTGGAGCGAGTCCGCCACCCGGATTCTTGATAAGAGATCCTACAATCATATCAGCACCGACTTCTGATGGCTCAATTCTCTCTACGAATTCGCCATAACAGTTGTCTACCATTACAATAACATCCGGCTTTCTCTCCTTGATAAATGAGATAAGCTCGCCAATCTGCTTTACTGAGAATGTAGGACGTGAAGCATAGCCCTTTGAACGCTGGATTGTAACGAGTTTTGTTTTTTCGTTCAAAGCCTTCGCGATATTTTCATAATCAAAAGTTCCGTCAGGAAGAAGATCAACTTCGTTATATGTGATTCCATACTCGGCAAGAGAACCTCTTGAAGGACGGATACCGATTACCTCTTCGAGTGTGTCATATGGTCTTCCAACAGGCGAAAGAAGTTCGTCTCCTGGACGAAGGTTAGACATAAGAGCTAGTGCAAGTGCATGTGTTCCGCAAGTAATCTGTGGACGAACTAATGCATCTTCTGTTTTAAAAGTGTTTGCATAAACTTCTTCGAGTTTTTCTCTTCCGACATCGTCGTATCCGTATCCACTAGAAGAATTAAAACATTCAGCATCAACTTTTGCATCCTGCATAGCCTTAATGACTTTGAGTTGATTATACTCAACTGTCTCATCGATTTTTCTAAATCTTTCATCGAGATCTGAAAGAACCTTTGAACCGAAATTCAATACTTCTTCAGATATTCCCAT
>DAISYI010000044.1:1956-3338 GCA_036825385.1 Lachnospiraceae bacterium
CTCTTTATAGATTGAATTAATTTCCATTTGAACAAATCTCCGTTTTATATCTATTGTAAATATAGTCGACGATTTCATCGTTTCCGCTATATTCATCTCTATTAATCCAGTCGATATTCTCTTCTCGTCTGAACCATGTAAGCTGTCTCTTGGCGTAATGTCTAGAATTCTGTTTAATCTTCTCAACTGCTCTAAACATTGAGAAAGCATCTTCTGGAATTGGAACGAGTTCTCTGTACCCGATGCCCTTCATACTTGTATTTTCAAGAGTTAATCCTCTGTCGAGCAGTCCCTTTACTTCGTTTATGAGACCATTTCTGACCATGAGATCAACTCTCTCATCGATTCTATCGTAAAGCTTTCCTCTATCATCTGTGATCACGAAGAATAGCTCGTTGAATCTACTTTCCTTCTTCCTCTGTTCTTCGTTATGAAGAGAAATAGGTGTCTTAGTAGCATGATAATACTCTAATGCTCTAGCAATTCTAACATAATTATTTGGATGGATTGTTTCAGCAGATTTTGGATCTACTTCAGCAAGCATTTGATATAACTTAGTCCCATTTCCAAGTTTAATTTCTTCTTCTAATTCTTTTCTGTATTCAGGATCTTGTGATTCATCATTGAAATCTACTCCGTAAAGTGCAGCCTGAATATAGAAACCTGTTCCACCGACCATAATCGGCACATGATTTCTAGAAAGAATACCTGTAACTGCTTCGTCGAACATTTCTTTAAAGATTGAAACATCAAACTTCTCGTCTGCTTCAATTACATCGATTAGATGATGCGGAATACCTTCCATTTCTTCCTCTGTAATCTTTGCAGTTCCGATATTTAAATCCTTGTAGACCTGCATAGAATCAGCTGAAATAATTTCAGCATTTAACATTTTATCTAAATCTTCTCTGGTAAATGAAACCATAGTAGGTCTGCCATGAGGGCAATGATATGGATTCTCCAATGTAAGAAGCTCAGAAAGCAACGCTTCTATCTCCATTCTAGAAACTTTCTGATTACCTTTGATGGACGCTTTACAAGCCATTGTAGCAATTCTTTCTCTAACAAGAGATGAATCTGATACATTTTTCCATTTACCAGCGTCAGACAGGATATCATAAAATAACTGTTTTTTATCTAAAGATTCCATTTCATATGGAACTTCTGTAAGTGCGTAGTCCTTACCGCCAAAAGAAGATATCGAAAAACCGAGACTTTCAAACTCTTCTCTGTACTTCTCGAGTGTTTCCTCTTCTTCTGTAGATAGAGAAATCATAATTGGCGGACTAATAATCTGACTGTAAACTTCGTTTGTTGCGACCTTCTTCATAAGTCTTTCGAAGTTTATCTTCTCATGAGCAGCGTGCTGATCCATAAGATAC